>NZ_JBHEEO010000006.1:0-251017 GCF_041929965.1 Brucella oryzae
GCTGGTTTCTTCAACATATCCCAATGAATCACAAAACCCCAGGCATAGCCAGGGGTTTGTCAGCAGCCTGAGGCCGGAGTTTTCACTCCGGCCTTTTACTTTGATAATTCTTTTAGAGGGTTTAAGCCGCCTGTTCGCGTTCTGGAAGCGGCGTTTCGCCCTTCTTTTCGCGGATCAGGTTGATGAAGCGACGGAACAGATAGTGCGAATCCTGCGGGCCGGGCGATGCTTCCGGGTGGTGCTGCACGGAAAAGACCGGCTTGCCGACGACGCGCAAGCCGCAATTGGTGCCGTCGAAGAGCGACACATGCGTTTCCTCGACATTTTCCGGCAGCGAATCTGAATCGACCGCGAAGCCGTGATTCATCGAGACGATCTCGACCTTGCCGGTCGTGTAGTCCTTCACCGGATGGTTGGCGCCGTGATGGCCCTGATGCATTTTCTCGGTGCGTCCGCCGAGCGCGAGCGCCAGCATCTGGTGGCCGAGGCAGATGCCGAAGACTGGAAGGTCGGTTTCGACAAGCTTCTTGATGGTCGGCACGGCATATTCGCCGGTTGCAGCCGGATCGCCGGGGCCGTTGGACAGGAAAACGCCATCGGGATTATGGGCCAGAACGTCTTCAGCCGTTGCTGTTGCAGGCAGCACGGTGACCTTCGCGCCGAGACCGGTGAGCAGGCGCAGAATGTTACGCTTCACGCCGAAGTCGAGCGCGACGACGTGATATTCCGGCGCGTCCTGTTCGCCATAGCCATCCGCGAGCGTCCATGGCGTTTCCTTCCATGTGAGGCTCTGGCCGACCGTGACATCCTTGGCGAGATCGAGATTTTCAAGACCGCTCCATGCGGCGGCGCGTGCTTTCAGCGCATCAAGATCGAACTTGCCGCTTGGATCATGCGCGATGACCGCGTTCTGCGCACCGCGCTCACGGATGAGTGCCGTCAGCGCGCGCGTATCGATACCTGCCAGCGCAATGACGCCGCGGTGTTTCAGCCAGGCATCCAGATCATCCGTTGCACGGAAATTCGATGGCGTAGTGATGTCGGCTTTGAAGATCGCGCCGACCGCGCCGTGGCGATTGGCAGGCGTCAGGTCTTCAACGTCTTCGGCATTGGTGCCGACATTGCCGATATGCGGGAAGGTGAAGGTGACGATCTGACCGGCATAAGACGGGTCGGTCAGGATTTCTTCGTAACCGGTCAGCGCTGTGTTGAACACGACCTCGGCTTCAATTGCACCGATTGCACCGAGGCCCTTGCCTTCGATCACGGTTCCATCGGCAAGTACGAGGATGGCGGTTCGCTTCTCAACAGTCCAGGGTGCTGTTTTCGGTGTGGTTTCTGTCATGGTCTGCACTCCTGTTTGTTAGCCGCGCGCCAGCGTGTGCTGCCGTGTTTCAGCCTGCCACCGGTAAGGTAGCTTGAAAGATGAAGCGTCAAGGGTCATATATGCGCCAAAAGGCAGCGGGGATTTGAAACCTCCCACTGCCAGCACGTGCCGATGTCCTGCTAAGCCTTGAGCAATAGAGAAACTTGAAGGCCGGGTCAATCGTCGGAAGCCTGGCTTTCCCGAAATAATGACGATGATCATCGCATTATTTCTCGGGATGTCGGTTCGGACAGCTCGGCGTTTCTGTTCGCTTGCTGTATAGATGCACGAAACGAACAATATAGAACTTACACCGTCAGGAGAGACGTTATGCTTCGCCAGGAGATTTCCCAGGCCCTTACGACCGCGCTGAAAGCACAGGAGAAGCGTCGCATGTCGACGCTGCGTTTGATCCTGGCTGCGGTGAAGGACCGAGATATCGCCAACCGTACCGCTGGCAAGGACCCGGTCGGGGACGAAGAATTGCTGGGCATTCTCGGCAAGATGGTCAAGCAGCGCGAAGAATCCGCCCGCATCTATGAAGAAGGCAGCCGCCTTGAGCTCGCAGAAGCCGAGCGCGAGGAAATCGCGATCATTTCCGAGTTTCTGCCGCAGCAGATGACCGAGGATGAAGTCAAACAGGCCTGTGCGGATGTGATTGCCGAAATTGGTGCTCAGGGCCTCCGCGACATGGGCAAATGTATGGCTGTTCTTAAGGAGCGCTATGCAGGCAAGATGGATTTCACCAAGGCGAGCGCCATCGTGAAATCGCTGCTGCAGTGAAAGCGTGAGGCATAAGTGCCTTTGCTTTTGTTTAGCCCCCGCTCTGGCGGGGGCTTTTTCTTGTGCTATGCATGGCAACGACTGATCAACGACCGGGTGTGAACTGATGAAAACAGCTTTGCTTGTTATAGACGTTCAAAACGACATCGTGGCCGGGACGGGCACTCTGGAACGGCAGCCCATTATCGACCGTACCCTTGATGAGATTGTCATCAGACTGCGCGATCTGCGGGAGAAAGCGCATGAGGCTGGAATTCCGGTCATCATGGTGCAGCATGATGGCGGTCCGGGTGACGAGCTTGAAAAAGGCATAGCCGGATGGGAAATCCGCGAAGAGGTTGCTTTAAAACCGGGAGATGTTCTCATTGAAAAGCGCAGCTGCGACTCTTTCCATGAGACGGACCTTCAGGCTCTTTTGCAAAAACTGGATATTTCGCATCTCGTCGTGGGTGGTTGCCAGACGCAATATTGCATCGACACGACCGTCCGGCGCGCCGTTTCTCTCGGTTATGACGTCACTCTGATTGGGAACGCGCATACTACGGGCGACACTGCCAGCCTGCAATTTGCGGATATCGTTGCGCATCACAACGAAACGCTGAATGGCTTCAAGGCTGGAAATGCCCGTGTGCGGGTTCGCCCTGCTGCGGATATTTCCTTTTGATATTCAACGTCTTGCGGCAACGGGTGTGTGCCCGCCGCCGCATGGACTGATTTCAGCTCTGCTTGACGGTCTTGAGTCGCGTATCGCTGAGGAGCCCCTGTTCTTCGAGGACGGGATAGGCCATCGAGGCGAGCAGCGAGTTGATCTGCTTAAGATCGCGGATGGTGTCGAGATGGATGCTGCTTGTCTCGATGCTGCGGGTGGCGCCTTCGCGCAGGCGGCTGAAATGACGCATGCTGGTCTGCTTTTCCAGTTCACGCAGCTGGTCTTTTTCCTGCACGAGCTGACGGGCCGTGCGGCCATCGCGCGAAACGATCACATTGAACGCCATATGCGCATTGGCCAGAACCATGGCGTGGAAATGGCTGAGTTCCTTCCAGCCTTCCTCGGTGAATTCCAGCTTGTGATCCATTTTCTTTTGAACATGCGCCAGCATGTTGCGCACGATGATGTCGCCGACCTGCTCAAGCTTCACGCAGGCACCCAGCAATTCCTGCATGCGCAGCGACTCGAAATCGCTGAGCTCATGGGTTGCGAGTTTGGTCAGATAGAGCTTGATCGCGGCATGGCGCTTGTCCACGCGGTCATCGAGGGCTTCCAGTTCATCGATGCGCGCCTGATCGGGCTTTTCATAAAGCTCGATGATGCGGCGCAGCATGACTTCGATCGTGTCGCAGACGCCGACCACTTCACGGGTTGCATTGGCGAGCGCCTGCGAAGGCCGGTCGAGTACGGCAGTGTCGAGCGCGCTATATTGCTCGATCTCGATCGGCTGCTGTGAAGCCGGGGCGTTTTTGTCCGCATTGAGATTGACCAATGCTTCGGTTGCACGCAGCACGAGGCCGGACAGCGGAATGCCGGCAATCATCACGATGACGTTGAACAGGATATGCGCATTGACCACCTGCGAAACCGGATCGCTGCCGAGGAAGGCGACGGACGGTTTGAAGGTCTCATAAAGCACCAGCATGATGAGCGACCCGGCGCCGCGCATCAAAAGATTGCCGAGCGGCACAACGCGGGTTTCAGGCGGTGCATGGCGGGTCAGGATCGGGGCGATGATCGATGAGCCCAGATTGACGCCGAGAACCATCACCACGGCAAGCTCTGGATGGATCAGGCCGCGCGAGGCAAAAGTGGTGAGCAGGATGACGGCGGCAACGCTGGAATGAAACAGCCATGTCATCAGGGCTGCGAGCAGATAGGCTGTGATCGGATCGCCGGACAGATAGTCGACGATGACCGGCAGCAATTCGCTTTGCCGCAGTGGCTCGGTGGCCTGTCCGGTCATCTCCAGCGACATGATGAGAAGGCCGATGCCAACCAGAATACGACCGATCTGGCGCCAGTCGCGGCGCTCGGTGGTCATGAAGATGCCGGTGCCGATGACAAGGCAGAGTGGCACCAGAAGGGTGAGGTCGTAGCTCAGGATCTTGACGACGAGGGCGGAGCCAAGCTCGCCGCCGCGCACAGCCATGAGACCTGCGACACCGCTGACAAAACCTGAACCGACAAATGAACCGACGAGAAGCGTAACTGCTGTCGAGCTTTGCAGGGCGACAGCGAGGGCAAGGCCAAAGGCGACGGAAAGCAGCGGGTTCTGCATCTGGTTGCGCAGGCGTCTGCGCAGACGGTCGCCATAGGCACGCTCCACCCCGGTCCGGACCATGCGCGTCGCCCATAACAAAAGGGCAACTGCTCCGGCCAGATGCAAAAGGACCAAAGAACCATTCACGGCAAAATCCCTTCGGGTTGGAGGTGGGTGTAGTAACTCAGGTTGATTAAGCTAACGCAACAAATGAAGAAAAAATATGTTCCGGCTAATCAAATCTTCAAGAGATATGGGCTTGTTCGCGACTAAAAGCAATCCATCCCCTTAGTGTCATGACGAATATATGACAGTTTTGTGACAATGCGCCTGTTTGGCAGCGACATGTGATTAGCGGGGAGGGACATAAGCGTGCGATGGACTGTCGGAGCGGGCGCGCCTATATAGGCTATAGACTATCATCTGCCTGCCCGAACGAATTGAAAGTGAAATCTGTAATGCGTTTTCCGCCATCCTTTCTCGATGAGATCAGAGACCGCGTCCCGATCTCGACGCTGATAGGAACGCGCGCTTCGTTCGACCGCAAGAAAAGCAATCCTCCGAAGGGAGATTTCTGGGCCTGCTGTCCGTTTCACGGCGAGAAGACGCCGAGCTTTCACTGCGAAGATCGCAAGGGCCGCTATCATTGTTTCGGTTGCGGCGTGACCGGTGATCACTTCAAGTTTCTTACCGATCTTGAAGGCTTGAGTTTCCCGGAAGCGGTGGAACGTGTGGCCGACATGGCGGGTGTTCCGATGCCTGCGCGCGATCCGGAAATGGAAAAGCGTGAGGCACAGCGCGCTACGCTTTACGACGTCATGGAGCTGGCTGCGCAGTTCTTCGAAAGCCAGCTGCAAAGCGCCGTCGGCGCCAAGGCGCGCGCCTATCTGCGGGATCGCGGACTTTCGAGCGCCACGCAACAGACATTCCGCATCGGCTATGCGCCGGAATCGCGCAACGCATTGAAGGAGTTTCTGGCAGGCAAAGGCGTGTCGCGCGAGCAGATCGAGGCGTGTGGTCTCGTCGTGCACGGCGAGGGAATTGCCGTGTCCTATGACCGTTTTCGCGATCGTGTCATGTTCCCGATCGAGGATTTACGTGGGCGCATCGTTGCTTTCGGCGGGCGTGCGCTTTCCGCCGATGCTCCGGCCAAATATCTGAACTCGCCAGAGACTGAACTCTTTCATAAGGGGCGGGTTCTCTATAACGGCTTGCGGGCGCGCAAGGCCTGCCAGCCGCAAGGGGGCGAGCCTGCCAAATCCATCATAGCCGTCGAAGGCTATATGGATGTGATCGCGCTGGCGCAGGCGGGTGTCCATCAGGTGGTGGCCCCGCTTGGGACGGCGCTGACGGAAGAACAGCTCGAACTCCTCTGGCGCATCAGCCCGGAACCCGTTCTGTGCTTCGATGGCGACGGGGCGGGGCTACGTGCCGCTTATCGCGCCGTCGATCTCGGATTGCCTGCCTTGCAGCCCGGAAAATCGCTGCGCTTTGCGCTTTTGCCGGAGGGGCAGGACCCGGACGATCTCGTCAAGGCGGAAGGTCCGACTGCATTTCATGCGGTCCTGCGTGATGCCAGACCGTTGGTCGATATGGTGTGGACGCGGGAAACGGCGGGCGGCGTGTTCGATACACCGGAACGCCGGGCTGAGCTGGAAGCGCGCCTGCGCGAAATCACCAGCCGCATCGCCAATGAAGATATTCGCCGCCACTACAGCCAGGATATGCGCGAGCGGGCGCAGGCCTTCTTCGGTCAGGGACGCCAGGGATATCAAGGCGGTGGACAGCGCAATTCGTCTTTCAATCGCAGGAATGAAGGCGGGCGTGGGCGCGGTGGAGCGGCCGGCGGTAATGGCCGTCTTGCGATTTCCGACAGTCTGGTGCGCTCCACGCTCGTTAAGGGCGGCAGGCCGGGCGCGGGATCACACGCTCCCTTGCGCGAAACGGCAATTGTTCTGACGCTTCTCAATCACCCACGTCTGATTGAAGAGGATTTCGAGACGCTGGCCGCGCTCGATCTGGGGCACGAGGCTCTCAAGTCACTGCATCTGGCCATGCTGGATGTGCTTGCTGCCGGTCACATGGAAGATGGCCACGCCATGCGGCGCGCACTGGTCAATGCCGGTCATGGTGAGCAGATCGAGATGCTCGAACTTGTGGTGAAGGGCGCGAAACTCTGGACTGCGACTACTCTGGCTGCAGAAGACGATGCACGCGAAGCCCTTCGGCAGGCGCTTCACTTGCATCAGCGTGCGCGCACACTACATAAGGAGCTGCGAGCCGTTGAGGCCGCACTTGAAACAGACGAGACGGGCGAATTGTTTGCGCGTCTCAGAGATATACAAAATCAGATTTTGAAAGCTGATGCGACTGAAGCTCTGATCGACGGTTTCGGCCTGTCTTCGGGGCGTCCGCCCGGCGGTTTCTGATTCGGTTTTTCGAATCATTTCTGCGAGAACAGCTGGAAATGCAGGGTTGCGATCTGGAAAACGTGCTCTATCTGGCCAACGAAAAGACCGCGACAACAAAATGATTCGCTTTTTAAGCGCGAATCAGGTGAGTCGCTCTTGACGTGTGGCGTAAATGACGGAATCACGACAGTTCGAACATAGAAAAGAACAGAAACCGGTGATGTCCGAGGCTGTGGGGCAGCAACTGGAGCTGGGCTGGAAAAGTGGGCCGGAAAGATGGCCCGAGAAAAGGCATTGTCTGATCGACCGCCTGATCTGCCCACAGGAAATCGGAGATGAAGAAGCCCGATACCGATGGCAAGGTTAATCCGCCATTAACAGGAAATCGGCTACTCGCAGAATCAACTGACGGATTGCGGCCTCGCAAAACTGTCCGAGAACTCTATATATCTTAGAAGCGACCGGGGTCGCCTGGAGAAGAACATATGGCAACGAAGGTTAAGGAAAACGAAGAAGCCGAAGTCGAGCGCGAAGGTGCTGCCGACGGTCCGCTTCTCGACCTTTCTGACGATGCTGTCAAGAAGATGATCAAACTCGCGAAGAAGCGCGGCTACGTCACCATGGACGAGCTGAACGCCGTGCTGCCTTCCGAGGAAGTGACATCCGAGCAGATCGAAGACACGATGTCGATGCTTTCCGATATGGGCATCAATGTCGTTGAAGATGACGAGCAGGACAACGACCGCGAAGAAAACGGCGACGACGACTCGGAAGAGGGCGGCGAGCTGGTCGAATCCGGCGGCACGGCTGTTGCCACCACCACGACCAAGAAAGAGCCGACCGACCGTACCGACGATCCGGTGCGCATGTATCTGCGCGAGATGGGGTCTGTCGAGCTTCTGTCGCGTGAAGGCGAAATCGCGATTGCAAAGCGTATCGAGGCCGGTCGTGAAACCATGATCGCCGGGCTTTGTGAAAGCCCGCTGACCTTCCAGGCGATCATCATCTGGCGCGACCAGCTGAACGATTCCAACATTCTGCTGCGCGAAATCATCGACCTCGAAACCACCTATGCCGGTCCGGAAGCCAAGCAGGCTCCGGTGATCGAGCGCGTGGAAGAGGAAAAGCCGCGCGATGACAAGCCTCAGCGCCGCTCGCGTGATGACGACGACATTACCAATGTCGGCGGCGACATGCCTGCGGAAGAGGAAGAAGAGGACGAGGACGAAGCCAACCTGTCGCTGGCGGCCATGGAAGCCGAACTGCGCCCGCAGGTCATGGAAACGCTCGACCTCATCGCCGATACCTACAAGAAGCTGCGCAAGCTCCAGGATCAACAGGTCGAGGGCCGTCTGGCCGCGACGGGCGAACTGTCGTCGAGCCAGGAGCGTCGCTACAAGGAACTGAAGGATCAGCTCATCAAGGCAGTGAAATCGCTGTCGCTGAACCAGAACCGTATCGAACAGCTCGTCGAACAGCTTTACGACATCAACAAGCGTCTGGTGCAGAACGAAGGCAAACTGCTGCGTCTGGCCGAATCCTTCGGCGTGCGTCGCGAGGAATTCCTCAAGGAATATCAGGGCCACGAACTTGACCCGAAATGGGTGGAGCGCGTCAGTACGCTTTCGGCCCGCGGCTGGAAGGAATTCGCAGCCAAGGAAGAGCGCGCCATCGACCGTCTGCGCTCCGAAATCCAGATGCTTGCGACCGAGACCGCAATTTCCATCGGCGAATTCCGCCGTATCGTCAATCAGGTGCAGAAGGGCGAACGCGAAGCGACCATCGCCAAGAAGGAAATGGTGGAAGCCAACCTTCGTCTCGTCATCTCGATTGCAAAGAAGTACACGAACCGTGGTCTGCAGTTCCTCGATCTTATTCAGGAAGGCAATATCGGCCTGATGAAGGCTGTCGACAAGTTCGAGTATCGCCGCGGTTACAAGTTCTCGACCTATGCGACCTGGTGGATTCGTCAGGCAATCACCCGTTCGATTGCCGATCAGGCGCGCACCATCCGTATTCCGGTGCATATGATCGAAACGATCAACAAGATCGTTCGTACGTCGCGCCAGATGCTGCATGAAATCGGCCGTGAGCCAACGCCGGAAGAACTGGCTGAAAAGCTTGCAATGCCGCTCGAAAAAGTGCGCAAGGTACTGAAGATCGCCAAGGAGCCGATCTCGCTCGAAACGCCGGTCGGTGACGAGGAAGATTCACATCTGGGCGATTTCATCGAGGACAAGAACGCACTTCTGCCGATTGATGCGGCCATCCAGGCCAATCTGCGCGATACGACGACCCGTGTTCTGGCTTCGCTGACGCCGCGTGAAGAACGTGTTCTGCGCATGCGTTTCGGCATCGGCATGAACACCGACCACACGCTGGAAGAAGTCGGCCAGCAGTTTTCGGTTACCCGCGAACGTATCCGCCAGATCGAAGCCAAGGCGCTGCGCAAGCTGAAGCATCCGAGCCGTTCGCGTAAGCTGCGCTCGTTCCTGGACAGCTAGGCGATACTGAACGAGAATATACGGGAAGGGGAGGCGATATGTCTTTTTTGAAGCGTTTTTTCGGTGGAGGCTCTGCCTCTGAGACACCGGCAGAGCCGAAAGAGGCGGGTCGCCTTGAACACAAGGACTTTCTGATCATTGCCACGCCCTATAGCGAGGGCGGGCAGTATCAGGTCTGCGGCGTCATTTCCAAGACGATCGATGGCGAAGTGAAGGAATATCGCTTTGTTCGTGCCGACCGTTGCCCCGGCATCGAAGATGCCGCCAGCATTTCGCTGAACAAGGGCCGGCAGATCGTGGATGAACAGGGCGAAGCTATTTTCCGCTGAACCGTCCGCAAGAGAATTGAAAAAGCCGCGCACGCAAAATGCGCGGCTTTTGCTGTTTAGAGGTTAATGCGGGTCGCACACCATGGCGACCATTCTGCGTACGAGGGGCAGAATGGCGAGGAGAACCGGAAAAGCGACCACCCACGAAAGAGCCCATGCCGTCATCCAGCTCGATGCGAGGTCGGGATGGCTAACGCCAAGGCTCTTGGCGGTCGCAATCAAGGAGACAATGAATGTCATCATGATCGATAGAATGAAAGGCATCACGATGGATGCATAGCGTGCGGGCAGTTTCCTGCGGCGTGCGCATTCAAACTGAGACATGTGTATTCCTGAATATTATGCGGGGAAGGCGCAACGAAACATCAATACGAATTGCCGTTCCCGGCGAGATTGATGCGTTGCCTAACGTAAGACGCTTACGGTCATGATAATGACGTTCGCTTACTAACCCGATCAGGATCGAATTTCAAGTGTTCTAGGGCGGCGATTTGTCCACGCCATTCCCGACATAATTCCATTATACGCTTCATCATGAACGACAAACCATTCTGGCGCACCAAGACCTTGAACCAGCTCACCCGCAGCGAGTGGGAGAGCTTGTGTGACGGTTGCGGCCAATGCTGCCTGCATAAACTGCAGGATGACGACACAAACGAGATTTACTGGACCAGCGTTGCCTGTACGCTGCTCAATCCAGAGAGCTGTCAGTGCCGTGATTATCCGAACCGCAAGAAGACAGTGCCGGATTGTGTTTTTCTGACACCGGAAATCGTTGACGAAGTGGATTGGCTGCCTGTGACTTGCGCCTATCGTCTGGTTGCTGAAGGTTCGGACCTCTATTGGTGGCATCCGCTTGTTTCGGGTTCATCCGAGACTGTGCACGAGGCTGGCATTTCCGTTCGCGGCAAGGTGACGGCTTTTGATCACGACCTGGAAGATGACGAAGATTATCTCGACCATATGGCGATGCCGAGCCACCGCTGAAGGCTCGCCTGCTTTTTTCAAACATTGCGTAAATTTAATCTGTGCTTCGAGTATGGTGGAGCCGACTCTGTATTATTATAACTTATTGAATTTATTTATTTTATAAAGGTGTGCGCAGACATGCCTTCTGTTTTACGGAAAGCTGAACGGCACATGAACACGGACTTTTCATTCTGTTCATCTATCGGGCGCTACTTCTCGGGTGTCTCAGGCAAGACCTGAAAACAAATTGAAAGAGGTTCAAAGATGTCTGCTATTTCGCTCAAGTCGTTCGTCGTAACCGCCGCTCTTGGTGTTGCCGCCATCTTTTCGACGGCAGCTTCGGCCAGCGCTGCATCGCCGGTTGTCACTCCAGCCGTCAGCACTTCGGCAAGTTCCGCAATCGTTAATGTCGATTACCGAGGCTATCGCCATGGCCGTCCGGTCTATCGGGGCCGCGCTTGCTCCATTCAGGGTGCCAAGATGAAGGCGAATCGCATGGGCATTCGCAATGCGCGTGTTGTTTATCGTGGCAAGTCGGTGCGGGTTCACGGCTTCCGTCACGGTCGCCCTGCCGGTGTCGTGTTCGCAAATGTACGCGGTTGCCCGATCATTC
Organism: Brucella oryzae; assembly: GCF_041929965.1. Classification (NCBI taxonomy): domain Bacteria; kingdom Pseudomonadati; phylum Pseudomonadota; class Alphaproteobacteria; order Hyphomicrobiales; family Brucellaceae; genus Brucella; species Brucella oryzae. The sequence continues at coordinate 11,228 of NZ_JBHEEO010000006.1, forward strand.
GCTAAGACGCGCGGCTCAAGTTTCAAAAGCCCCGGCCTGAACAAATCAGGCCGGGGCTTTTCTTGCTGACAGGCAAAAGAAAAGGGGCGCTGGTGCGCCCCTTCACAATTGCCAATTGGGTTGCCATTATTCCTTGATTTCGAAAACGACATTGACCGAAACGTTGTAGCTGTTCTCACCAGCTGCAACTGGCACGGCGTCTTCCGGCGCTGCGGCAGCCATGCTCCTGAACTGGGCGCGAGCGATCGGCATCGGCATTGGAGGGCGGCTTTGTTCGTTGATCTCGACGACACGGCCAATGCCTACACCGGCGGCATCGGCAAGGGTCTTTGCCTTGGCTATGGCGTCGGCAACGGCGCGCTTGCGCGCTTCATTGATCGTGGCGGACGGGTTGTCGTTGACGAAGCTCAGATCGCCACCCTGATTGACGCCGAGTGTAACAGATTCATCAAGCACATTACCGACCTTGGCCAGATCGCGCACGCGAACCGTCAGGCTGTTTGAAACCGTATAGCCGGTGATGCTCGGCTCTTTCAGGCCATTCTTGTCGTCAGGATAGACATAGCGCGGCTGGATGTTGATGCCGCCGGTCTGAAGATCGCGGTCTTCAATACCGGCTTTCTTCATGGCCTCGAGTACTTTTGCCATGGCTTCGTTGTTGGCGGTCATGGCTTCGCGTGCTGTCTTCGCTTCGCGCAGCACGGAGAGATTGAGGACGGCCATATCGGGCGAGGCGGTCATGGTGCCTTCGCCGGTAACGGCGATACGCGCAGGCTGCTTCGTCATCTGATTCTCCTGTGCCTGAGCTGGCAGTGCCAGTGCGCCTGCGAGCATGATTGCAGAAAAGGAGGTTGCAAGAAGAGTGGTAGCGCGGTTGTTCATAAAATCTCCTATAGAGAAAGTTGAGGCAGCTTTGGCAAAGCTGATGGTCCCGATAAGGTCGACCGCTTTGCCTTTGAAATCGTTTATTTCTTAAGTTCCCTCTCTTGTCTGAAGCCGACGATATCAGACTTGAAATGCGTGCCAATTGCAACTGCCGGTTCAAATCGGAAAGACCGTGGTTCCAGAGCGGTTCCAGTTAAAGCAGAGTCGCTGGAGCCGCTCTAAGTATTTATTTCGTCGCATTATCCCACGCAAAACCGCTTCGCATTTTTGCTGGAAATGCTCCAGGCTGCATGCATCGCAACTGAATATGTGCGCATTAGGGCAACTGATGCATTTGACAGCTTGTGTCCCGGCTTTCTTTAGGGTAGGGCAAGGATGCGTGGGGCCTGTAGCTCAATTGGTTAGAGCCGGCGGCTCATAACCGCTTGGTTGGGGGTTCGAGTCCCTCCGGGCCCACCATTCTTTCTTCAGTCTTGCAGCAATTGCTAATGTGTTGCTCGCCCTGAATTCTGGCTCTGTCGTTCAATCAAATCAACATTTCCGGACGAGACGAGCTTTGAAGCTCTATTGCCGTGAAAATTGGGTTACGGTGACTCGGAGTTTACTACGCATATTGCCAGGCATCGCGAAAAGCCGCTTTAATGCGCCGGGTGAAAAGTCCATATTTGCAAACGCAGCGGTTAAAAAAAGCGCGAAACTGCAGTTGATCGGCGTTTGCCAAGATCAATCTAGAGCATGTCTCCCAAACGCGGAAACCGGTTTTGGGACAAAGACGTGTGTATAAACAAATAGATAGAGCATTTCCGACGATTCAATTTAGAGGGGAAATGCTCTAGCGCCCAAAAGAGTAGTAACTTACCGCGCTTTATTATCAAACTTCACAGGTTTCCAATGCTGATCCGTGAAAACATTGATAAAAACGCCACGCATAGCACGGGCACATTTCTGGAATGGGCGCTGTACTTCCTTTACCAGCTTTGCGAACCCTTTTCGCTTCGTCCGCTGGGTTCGGCGCTCCAGCTGAATCAGGCTCTCCTGATGTTCTCCCAATCGGCGGCGTTGGATACATACAGCCGGTGAAACCTGATAGATTTTCAAACTGTGGAAACAGTCGTAGTTCGGATCAAATATCAGATTATCGATTGGTACTAACACCTGTTCCATCAGCGACAATACTTTTTGCGCTGCACTCCGCGAGATAATATAGCCACCCGTGCAAAGATGGATCGAGAGCAGCCGACCGATACGTATATGCGTATCTGCTATTTCCGATAATTTCCCGACGAGCACCGTCTTGCTGGTCGTTTCCAGTTTTACAAGGTCAGCAGAAGGCGGAATCCAACTCTCATCCTTGAGAAGGCGCCCGATATGAGGACTGAAAGAAACGTCGTCTTCGAAGACCGCTCCATACTCTTCTTTGCCGTTGGCAATGATTTCCAGGCATTTTCGATGGCTCAGATAACACCCGAGTTCTGACGGTGTGATAGCATGTGGCCAAAGGCTCGTCGCTGGTGTCAGCCGCTCCATGTCCTCAGGTGAAAGCGCGCGGCCGTCAACCGCAGACAAACGGATAAACCGTACGTCAACCCTTTCAAATTCCTCTGCTATTTCCTTAAGTCTGTCCGTAGAACGATCTAGATTGATGACGATGCACTGCATCGAATGCCCCCATTGTCCCCACAACTTGACATGGCATTATCGTTAGCTCCAGGGTGTGTCAATCAGGGAAAACGTCTATACCAAAGCCAAGGCGATCAGGTCGCATAAGGCCGATATATTTCCGCGTTTTTGCTGCTTTCGGCTTTGATGACAGTTCGGCCAAAGAGAGAATTACGCACCAGAAATGCAGTAGCATTTCCGGATTCTTCGACATCCGGGACGTTTTCGGAACGCTGATTTATTTCGCGTCCGGCCTATCGCAAACTTTCAACAAATTTTAGCAGTTCGTTAAGAAAATAGTAACGCAATGAAACAATTTTTTAAGTGACGTGAAATGGCAACAAAATGGAGGTTTTGGGCGATGAGAAAAAATGCAACCACCGTTGCGCTGGCATTGGCAGGGTTGGTGGCGAGTTCTCTCGCGGCTTCAGCGAAGACGAGTTATTTGGGTGAATTCCGCGATTGGGGCGTTTACCAGAACACCGAACTTGCGGGTAACAAGTGCTATGCCTTGACGGTGCCGATCAATTTTCATCCCGCCGGTGTGCGGCACGGCGATAATTTCGTGATTATTTCCAAGACGGACGGCCAGTACAGCCCTCAATTGGTGATGGGGTATGACCTGAAGGCTAATAGCTCGGTCAATGTGATGGTGGATGGCGCGCGCTTTCCGTTCTTCAGCGAGGGCAATCGCGCCTGGGCGGAAAATGTTGCTGATGAAGCGAAGCTGATGCGCGCCATGCGCGCGGGCAAAACGCTCAATGTGCAGGCAACATCGGCACGCGGTACGCAGACCCGCTATACGTTTTCCCTGATGGGGCTATCGGCATCTCTACAGCGCGTGGATCGTTGTCGATAACGATCAAAAAGCCCTGCCGTGCAGCAGGGCTTTCTCTTGAAGGATGCGATTTTATGAAAGCCAGGTCTGGCGATTATACCAATCGTCCAGATCGGAACGCACGCGGTCCCTTTCTATGCCATAGCGTTCCTGGATTTTGCCTTCCAACTGCTCACGCTGACCGTTGATCTGGTCCAGATCGTCATCGGTGAGTTTACCCCACTGTTCCTTGATCTTGCCCTTGGCCTGTTTCCAGTTTCCTTCAATGCGATTCCAGTCCATTGGTTGTTCCTCCGTTCTGGCCCCCGTTCTGGCTTGGTTATGGTTAACTAACGCGGCAGGATAGGATTGGTTCACAAAAAAATTGTAGAACCAGCTCAGAGGCCGAGGAACTTGAAGGGCTCGCTTTCCTTGAAACTGTCGTTGACGACGCCATTGAACGTGTTGGTCTGATTGGCACCTAGATCGAGTTTCTTGACCTTGCCGGTCTCCTGTGAAAAGTCGACTTCCTTCAAATCAACCCAGAAGACATTGGGCGTCAAAGCGGATTCGAAGAAATAGAGCTTGCGCTTCTGATCGGCGACCGTCCGCCAGCGTGTTGAGGAAATGTTCGGCTGGTCGGGCGTCGTCAGACCGTATGGGACCGAGGTGTTTCGAATGACACTGAAAACACTGGCAATCGACTCAACCGGGTCTTCGGCTTTCGGGATAGCATTTACGTAGAAGGAGGCGCGTGCGAAACGGTCTGCAGCGCGGTTGGTGCCCGGCAGCATGACAGTGCCGCCAATCTGGGTCCAGTAGGAGTTAAGCGCCAGCTGTTCGTCATAGGTCGGCGAGTTGGTCATCACCTGATATTGCTTGCCGTGATGGATCACCTGCTTGCCGTCGATATATTCGATGACCGCACTGTCGCCGCTGGAATCGGATATCGCCAGATGTAATGTTGCCAGCCTGTCTTCGCCGGGGACCTTGTCCGTGACAATTGTGAAAGGATCGGTACCCAGCTCCTTGACCGCCTCATCGACCGTGGCGAAATTATCAAGCACATACTGTGCCCAGGCCGCGATGCTGAGGCCCGGTGTGGTGCCGTCATATTTGGGATATTCGGATTCGACCAGCCACAGGGCGCCAACGGAAAGTCCAGCTTCGTTCAGCCCGTCTGTCGTGGAAATATCATAACCGGAGGCGATGACGCTGCCATATTTGGATGTCCACTGGATTGAATTCTTGCCTGCCTCACCAGAACGTTTCATGCCGCGCGGGAATATCCAGAGATTGGTTGCAACGTCCACTTTCCAATCCATGGATCGCGCAGTCATAACCTGATTGTTGGTCCCATGATAAACAAAACGCGTGCAGGCTTCGGCAATTGGTGCGGCAAGCATGCTGCCTGCAACGAGCGCTGTGGTGCAGATGCTGGAAAAAGACCGCTTCAAAATCGGCATGGATCGTCCCCTCTGTGATGCCCGGTAGTCTCACGGGCAGGATGCCCTCGCAACGCGATATAAGGCAGTGATTGTAGGTGGAAAGGCAGGCGCGCGGGTTTTAACGCCCGCCCATATATCCGCGCTGCTTCCATTGCTGGAGCGGCATGATGTCAGGCGGTCCGCCGCCCACCTCATACCAGGAATCGACGGCCCATTTCTGGCCCTTTTTGTCTTCGATGACAGCAGTCCAGTGCGGATAACGACCGTCGAAAAAGACACCGCGCGATGTGCGGCGTGCGACCGTGTGATGTTTCAGCCAGCCGCGCGATTGCAGATAGCGAAGGAAGCTATCGGTATTGGTCGATTCATCGATGCAATCCATCTGGCCCTTGATGCGGGCTTTGCCGAATTGCATTCTCGGCTTGTCCCGAACGCCGATGGCCGCGGTACTGCGTTGTTCGAAGATTGCAACTGCCGTGCGCAATGCCTTCCGCTCGCCGTCCGCGCTGCGACTGCCATTGTGCAGAAGGTTTCGGATGCGCTGCTCGTCCTTCGCAGTCAGCGTAACCTTGGTCCGATAATGGCATTCATAACCGTGGCAGACGCTGAAGGTCTGCGCCGAAGCATGTCCGACCGGCAACACCAAACCTATGAGGGCACTAGCGCCCAGCAGTTTCATCAAATCGCTGCTCCGCTTTCCAACTGTTCGTTTTGAACACCGCATCTTGTCCGAAGACCGTTTCACATTTTTCGGGGTTCTATCCGAAGATATTTCCCTGCAATTTCAGCAGGATAAAATAGATCGAATCTCCCGGTATCTTAGCCGTGCTTGTGGCTGGTGAAAAGGAGGGACGGTTCAAGGCGTTCCAGTCCCTGATAGGGATTGGCATGGATTGCAAGAATCCAGAGACAGAAAGAGGCAGTGAGCGAATAGATGACGAGCGCCTTCACGCCAGCCCGCACGCGGTCCGCATGGGTGGCGGCGATGGTTATGGCTGTCAGAAATGTCAGCGAGAGCACGAGATACCATTTGTAGTAGTCAATTGAGGTCGATCCGACGGCCAGGCGTGTATTGCGTGCGTCCTGCAATTCATCGAAGTCGTTGATAAGTTGGGAGATAACGGGCGAGGGTACGTCGGTGCGCGCCAGATTAATGATCTCGCGCCTTATATTCTGCAGCGCAGTTTCAACTGAATCTGCCGGCTCGACATTGATCTTGTCGCGCCATTCATCGTCGATGACGGCAAGGCGATAGCCGGTAAGAGCGGCGGTAAGTGCAGGTGCGTTCAATATTTCAGCGTGGGAGGTTCCGATCAAACGGGAAATGGCCGAACGCTCTTCACTGATGGCCTGATCAGCGCGGGAATTAACGCTCCATATATCCGCTGCGACAAAGCCGAGTGACAGGGCCCAGGCTGTTGCAATGGTGCTGATAAACGCACCGATAGGAATCGAGAGAATGTCGCTGGCTGCATGCTTGGACAGCATGTCGAGCGCAAAACGTCCGACTGCGTAGAACACAAGCCCGAGTATGGTGAAGGCCGCAAACGAAAGGTAAATCGGCAACTCGAAGATATAAGTCATTCATCCCCCCAATTGATATCGCGCCTATTATTATCGGAAGTCGTTGAATTTTACTTAGACGGTTCCAGTTAAAACGGAATCATTGGAACCGTTCTATCTATTTGTTTTCATGCATGTCTCCCGAAACCGGTTCTCACTTTCGGGAGACATGTTCCAGAACTGATCAACGGGCAGGAATAACAAAAACCCGCCGGTTTTGCCGACGGGTCAGATCAATGAAAATAATTATGTCGTGGATTAGAAAGTAACGGAGAAACCGACGACTGGCCCATGCTGGGTCACGTCATATTTGAATTTCCCAACCACATCGTTGTCCTTATAATCCTGATAAAGTGCTCGATAGCCGACGCGGAATGTCGTGGGGACATCGAAAACAAGCGTGCGATAACCGAGATAGATCTGGCCGTTAGCGCTGAGCTTGGTTCCAGCGCCGAAACCGCCAATGTCGGCTTCTGCAAAAATGTTCCAGCGATCGTTGATGTCGTAGAAAACACGCGTACCCACGAATGGGTCAGTCCATTCCACCTTGCGTGACCCGCTGAAGCGACCGACTTCAAGCCCGGCCTCCAGCTTTGTCCAGCGAACGCCGATCGTTGGCTCAATTGCGAAAATACGCTGGTTTCCGAAGAGCGTCGTTCCTTCGAGCTGCTTTTCATAAACGCGATAGTAAGCCCCACCCGAGAGGGTCGTGGTTTTGATATCGAGAGCAAGCTCGTTGTCCAGGAGGTTTTCATCCTGGCTGGTCTTGACGTACTGCCCGTCGATAAAAAAGCCAACCGTTCCGTTACCGACATCGACATTGCCCATGAAGCTCATATCGAGATTGTCGAGAATCTCGCGGAAGGGGATGTTCACATCGGTGCTCCGCCCCAACAGGCCGGCGCTACCGTTCAGTGATGCGCCCCAGACATAAGGGCTGAAGATTATGCGCCAGCGCTGCTGATCCTGAAATTCTGGTCGTGGTGCTATGGTATCTGCGGCGAGCGATGCCGCTGATGTGCCTGTTAAAATAGCCGATGCTAATATAATACTTCTGAAAAACTTTATCAGTAAACTTCCGTTCTGGTTACGCGATATTTCGTCTTCCACCGAAAAAGCCCCCTCGAGTATGTATCGGCAATCCTGATTGCATATCGGATTCCATTCTTTCTCCATATATATGCAAATAATTTTGGAAATAAACTGAAAATTGATACTTGAGTTTATTGTAGCTGACTTTCGGTAGGTGCAGTCATTTAATCGATAGGAGCGATGCCTTTCTTCTTTTCAAGGTGAGGTGGAGAAGCCGAATCTGGCAAGTCGGAAAGTGAGAGCTAATCAAGAACAAGTAAGCCTTTCGGGCCTTGGAGTCTGGAGCGCCGATCTGATTGAACCCGGTCGGCGCGCCCGTCTTTTCGAAAAGACGCTTTTGCTGCCCGACGGCTGTCTTACTACGGGACGTCGTCGGAGGCAGTCAGACCACCTTCGTTCTCCAGATTAGCAATGCGTCGGGTTTCCGAACGATTGAATTTCAGGCGCACACCTGCACCGCCGCCATTTTCCGGAATGAATAAGGCTCCAGCTTTTTCCAATGTGTCGGCCAATGCCTTTATCTGTTCATCTGATGGCGCGCCGAGCTTGCGCTCGAACTGCTCGATGGTCGATGCGTCGATCCCCGATAGTTGGGCCAGGCGATCGCGGGAGAACTCCACAAGTGCTCTGGCTGCACGGCATTGAGGTCCGGTTATCATTATCTATTTCTCCCCTTGCAGTTACGTTCGAAAGACAAATGCATCTAATGGTGGTCGGAGTTGCCGCCTTTCTTTCCTGCACCGTTGATAATCGTTTCGAGCAGCCAGGGCTTGTGGTCGATTATATCGGAAAGCTCCTGCAGACCAATTTGTGAACCGGCTTCCTTCAGCAGTGCGTCCGCACCCGAGGTCGAGCCATTCCTGTTTTCCTGTGCCATGCGATGCGCCCGTCGGATCAGAAGTTCCGGCTGTGAAAAACTGCTCTCGGCAAGTCTTTTCTCTATTCGACGCTGTAGCTCTTCCGGCGCAATCATCAGTTGAATTTCCTCGTTTCTAAAGTGGGCGTAGCCGATAAAGCTATGCGGCCCGCACTATGAATCTATGTTGAGATGAAGTTTTTGCTACGTGACAATTCGTACAAATCAGGCGTTTTCGGAAGAGTTTACTGCATGGATCAGTGCATGAGATTGCGGGTCTGCCCTACTTTAGTATCAGGTGTTAGTAACGAAATATTTCAGCACATCAAATCCGCAAAGTAGCCAACTTATTGCCACGCTTTCTCTTGTTTGCATCTGGCAAGCTACTTACATAGCCGATACGCCTTGGCGGGAAGAGCAGTGGTCAGGTAGAGCGTATGAAGGGAAGCGGGTTTCGCTTCGCGGGGGTATGCGCTGCGATGGCCGGTGCCTGTTTCCGTTTGATAAACAATAATAATTCGATGGTTTGCAATGGCCACTCTTCGTTATTTCATCTGGCCCATGGTTTTTACCGTATTGGGTCTCGCAGGTGCCGTTTGGCTCGGTTACGAAATGACCGGCACTTTTGGGGGAATGGTCTCCGTCTTCATCATCTGCGCCGTTCTGAGCGTTCTGGAAATCTCGCTTTCCTTTGATAACGCTATCGTTAATGCGCGCATTTTGCGTGACATGACTCCGGAATGGCAGCATCGCTTCCTGACCTGGGGCATTATCATTGCCGTTTTCGGCATGCGCATCATCTTCCCACTGGCCATCGTCGCGGTTGCGATGTGGACCGATCCGATATCGGCGCTGAAACTTGCGATCTGGCAGCCGGATGAATATGCCCGCGTGATATCGGATTCACACACAGGTATCGCCGCATTTGGCGGCACATTCCTGCTGATGGTCGGCATGAAGTACTTCTTCGATGTCGAAAAGGATGTGCACTGGATCAAGGCCATCGAAAGCCGCATGTCGAAGTTCGCCTCTGTGCAGGGTGTCGAGATCGGCGTCGCAATCGCTCTGATCATCTTTTTCTCCTACCAGCTGGATGCAGAGCATTCGCATACATTCCTGATTGCCGCGCTGTTCGGTCTTCTGACTTTCCTTGCCGTCGAAGGGCTTGGCGAGATTCTGGATGCGACGCAGGAGCAGATGGACATGGTCCGTCGCGGTGGCCTGGGAGCCTTCATCTATCTTGAGGTGCTTGATGCCAGCTTCTCGTTTGACGGCGTTATCGGTGCATTCGCACTGACGACGAATCTGTTCATCATCGCCATCGGCCTTGGCATCGGCGCATTCTATGTGCGTTCGCTCACCATCATGCTTGTCGAGCGCAAGACGCTGGGCCAGTACCGCTATCTCGAACATGGCGCTTTCTATGCAATCCTGGTTCTGGCGGTCATTATGTATGTGCAGACGCTGGTGCATATTCCGGAAGTCATTACCGGCCTTATCGGTGCGGCTTTGATCGGTCTCTCGTTCATGTCTTCGTTGCGCTATAACCGGCTCAATCCGAACTGGCAGGAAGAAGCCGAAGAGGTCACAGGGCACTAATCTGATTTGTCTGACTGGATTAAAAAGGGCAGCTTCGGCTGCCCTTTTTGTTGGTCTTGACCGAATCGCTCGAACTGAGGACCATCACGCGAGTGTGATTGATATCGCGTTCATGCAGCAGGCCGGTTCAAGGGACATGACCGGCGCGCTGCGGCCAATTCGGGGAAGGGGATTTCCATGGTCGTGACACGGTTGAGTAAAACCGCCTTCGTGGCGGCGATTGCTTTTTTCGCAACGCTGGTTTCATTCGGTAACATCACCGACTACGACACCAATTTCGGGTTTGTGCAGCATGTTCTGATGATGGACACGATCTTTCCCGATGCCACGATCAAATATCGCGCCATCAATAATCCGATGCTGCATAATGCAGCCTATATTCTCATCATTGCGGCGGAAACGCTAACGGCGATCCTGTGCTGGATCGGGGCCTTTGCCATGCTTGGCCGTCTGACTGACCGGGCGGTCAGTTTCAATCGCTCCAAGAAATGGGCCATCGCCGGTCTGTCGCTCGGCTTTCTGGTCTGGCAGGTTGGCTTCATGTCGGTCGGCGGAGAATGGTTCGGCATGTGGATGTCGCAAACATGGAACGGGATCGAATCCGCGTTCCGCTTCTTCATCACCATCATTGCGGTGCTGATCTTTGTCGCTATGCCGGACGGCGAGTTAGAGTAGATGCGATGTTGAGGCAGGCTCGTCGATCAATTCGACGCCAGCCTGTTTCATTTTTTGCAGCATGATGTCCATCGAGCCGTTGAGGTTGATGCCACGGCATGCATCCAGACGGACCCGCACCTGAAAGCCTTCTGCAACGGCGTCGAGCGCCGAATAAGCGACGCAGAAGTCGGTGGCCAGCCCGACCAGTGTGAGCGAACCGATATCGCGTTCGCGCAAATATCCGCCAAGACCGGTCGGCGTTTTATGGTCGTTTTCGAAGAATGTCGAATAGCTGTCTATGCCGATGCGAAAGCCTTTGCGAATGACGAGTTGTGCCCGCGTCCATTGCAGGTCAGCGTGAAAATCCGCGCCATGACTGCCTTGCACGCAATGGTCGGGCCAAAGCGTCTGCAGGCCATAGGCCATTTCGATCGTATCGAAAGGCTTGGCGTGGGCATGAGTCGAGGCGAAGCTTGAATGATTGGCGGGGTGCCAGTCCTGCGTGAGGATGACGTGTTCGCTTTCATCGATCAGTCGGTTGACGGTGGAAATGATTTCGTGGCCGCGATCAACCGCCAGCGCACCGCCGGGGCAAAAATCATTCTGGACGTCGACAACCACAAGTGCATGACCGATCATAGAATACTCGCTTTGCTTATTTCATAATCAACTATAGCCAGACAGGGTTCGCGAGACCAGCAATAAGCCGCGTTCTGGTATAACATCGACAAGAGTGCTACGGACGATTCTAATCAGGAACCAGACAGGAAACCATCATGACAGACGTAATCGTCCGCGACAGCAATGGCACTCAATTGAATGACGGCGATTCCGTCACGCTCATCAAGGATCTGAAGGTCAAGGGAACCTCCACGACATTGAAGCGGGGAACGCTGGTCAAGGGCATTCGCCTCACCGGAAATCCGGCTGAAGTCGATTGCAGCACCAAGCAAGTCAAGGGACTGGTGCTGCGGACCGAATTTTTGAAAAAAGCCTAAGAGCCTGTTCCAAAAGTCGCCCTGTGTGGCTGCAAATGGCAATTTTCTGCGTTCCGGTGCTCGCGTACCCTTAAGTACGCTCCGCTCCGGTACTCGAAAATCACCATTTTCGCACACACATGCCGCTTTTTGATTCAGGCTCCGTTATCAGGCATCAATTTCCACGCGACCACGTGGGCGGCTGCAGCAGGCGAGGATATAGCCTTCGGCAATTTCATCGTCGCGAATGCCGCCATTGTGGTTCATCTCGGTCTCGCCGCCAAGACATTTTACCTTGCAGGTACCGCAGATTCCGAATTCGCAGGCGCTCGGAATCTTGAGACCGCCATTGCGTGCGGCAAGCAGGATCGTGTCATTTTCCGTGCATTCCACTTCCAGGCCGGAAAGGCTGAAGACGACGCTGGCAGCTGCCACGGTCGGGGTGACGGGCGCTGCCGGGGCGGTTGCGGACTCGGAGAGCGATGAAGGCACCGGGATCGACGAAATCTCGCTGGCCGGATTAAAGCTCTCCTGATGATAATTGGCCATGTTGAAACCGGCGTCTTCCAGCAGTCCGCGCACACCGTTCATGAACGGTTCCGGTCCACAGCAGAAAACCTTGCGATGCAGAAAATCGGGTGCCAGCAGTTCAAGCCGGGCGCGGTCGATACGCCCATGCAGTCCCGGCCAGACATGGCGTGCCGATGATTGCTCGACGATGAAGGCCAGATGCATTGCTTCCATGCGACCCGCGAGCAATTCCAGTTCGCGCCGGAAAATGATGTCGTCGGGCGTGCGCGCGCAATTGATGAAGGCCAGATCGGTTGCCGGTGCACAGTCGAAAAGCCAGCGCGTCATGGAGACCATCGGCGTGATGCCGGAACCGGCAGAGACGAAGAGATATTTTTCGCCGGGATGGTTGGCGAGCGAGAAATCGCCATTCGGTCCGTAGGCTTTGATCTTCATCGGCGGGCGCAGATTGTCGAGCATCCAGCGCGTGCCGACGCTGTCCTTCTGCGCCTTGACCGTGACGGAGACATGATAGGGACGGGAAGGGGTTGAGGAAAGCGTATAGGTCCGCAGCACCGGACCCAGGCCGTCCGTCCGTTCAATCGGCAATTCGAGAGTGACGAACTGGCCCGGCGTATAGCGGAACCAGTTGTCCTCGGTGGTCTTGAAGGAGAAGGTCATGACGTCTGGCGCTTCTTCGATGGCCGAGATGCATTCCAGCATCTGCAACCTGTCGTTCCACGGCAGCATCTCGTCCAGATATTTCAGAGGCTGCATGGCCTTCTCACTTTTCAATTCGCATTACGAGTTCACGCGACGCGGCTGAGCTTTGCCGCTTCGCCACGCAGACGCGGCGTAATGGTGTTGGTGTACCATTCGAGGAACTGCATCACGCCGCCTTCATGTTCGACCGAGTAAGGGCCAGGCTGATAGGCGGGCGAGCGAATGCCAACCGCATTTTCCTCGACGATCTGCCGGTCCTGATCGTTGGTCTGGATCCAGACATGGGTCAGATCATCGAGATCGTAGTCCACGCCTTCGACAGCATCCTTGTGGACGAGCCATTTGGTGGTGACAAGCGTTTCCTCGGCGCTGAGCGGCAGAACACGGAAGGAAATTGCATGATCCGCCATCAGGTGGTTCCATGTCGACGGATAGTTGAACAGCAGCATTGCGCCGATATTCGTGTTGCCCGCCACCTGATCGCTCAAAGGCTTCTTGACTGCCGGCTTGCCGGACATGGTGTAGCTCACCGCGTCGCGCAGAAGCGGGATGCGGGTGATGCGATAGCGTCCATCCTCGGACATGCTGAATTCCGCCGGCAGGCCGACACTGGCGCAATTCTTCCAGAGCTGGTTGATTTCAGGGTCTTCCATTACGCCCTGTACACCGGTGGCCGACGGAGCTTCAGGATAGGTGCGGCAAAGCTCGGGATGGTTCGCGGCGCAGTGATAGCACTCGCGGTTGTTTTCCCAGACGAGCTTCCAATTGCCTTTTTCGACAATCGACATTTCGAAGGCCACCTTCGCATCCTTGATGTTGTGTGGCGCGAGATAGGGTTCGACCAGATTGCGGAAAGCTGTGAAATCAGGCGCTTCCTCGGCGACACAAACGTAGATATAGCCAGCGACGGTTTCGCAATGCACCGGCTTCAGGCCATATTCGGCAGGTTTGAAATCAGGGCCGACCTGACGCGCGAAGAGCAGGCGTCCGTCCAATTCATAGGTCCACTGATGATAAGGGCAGACGAGCTTTGCGGCGGTTCCCTTTTCAGCCGCGCAGATGCGCGAGCCGCGATGGCGGCAGGAATTGTGGAAGGCACGAATGCCGCCCTGCGCATCGCGAACGATGACGACAGGATAAGCGCCGATCTGGACGGTCATGTAGGAGCCGGTCTTCGGCAGCTCGCAATCATGGCCGACAAACAGCCAGTCCTTGTAGAAGATGTTCTCCAGATCGAGCTTGTAATAGTCGGGATCGGTGTAGAATTTCTGCTCCAGGCTGAAATTGGGGTCGCGCCCGGTCAACAGCCCCAGCATTTCGTTGCGAACGTCCATAGTATCGAACCCTTGCTTTCCAACTTGGACCAGCCTTCCGCTGTTCTCCCAGCGACCATAGCCAGATCCGGTGTTCCCTTTGTCTTCCGGAAGCACGGCTTGTCCCGTTATCTCAATGGCTTGCCCACATTTCCCGAGGTCTGTGAACTGGCTTCCGTTATCCTGATTCAATCACTGAACTATTCCAAACGCGCATTGGGATGCGACATGGTTTTCGCGTAAAGACGACACGCCAAAATTTCGCTTTTGCAGCGTGGCCGGATCTTTGCAAATGTGTGTTACAATCGCCTTCGGAGCGTTTCCGGGATTGCAAATTGGTTTAAAAGCCAGCTACCACGTCAACCACATCCCAATCTGTTTCATCCCATGGGAGGATCGGTGGCCATGAAACGTTCTGAAATCAACGAAATCATCCGCGAAAGCGACGCATTCATCCGCTCTTTCGGCTATATCATGCCGCCATTCGCTTATTGGTCGCCCGAGGAACTGAAGACGCGAACCTCTTCGGATGCACACGCCATCCGCGATGCGCGCCTCGGTTGGGATATTACGGACTACGGGCAGGGCAAGTTCGCTGATCTCGGCCTGTTCCTCTTCACCACGCGTAATGGCAATGCAGATGACCTCAAGCGCGGCGGCGGAATGCTCTATGCCGAAAAGATCATGATTTCGCGTGAAAATCAGCTTTCGCCCATGCATCGCCATGTGGTGAAGGCGGAAGACATCATCAATCGTGGCGGCGGCACGTTGGTGCTGGAACTGTTCAACTCGCTGCCGGACGGCAGTGTGGATGAGAAAACCGACGTGACGGTCGCAACCGATGGGCGTCTCGTGACGCAGAAAGCGGGCGCGCATTTGAAGCTGCAGCCGGGCGAGAGCGTGACACTGTTGCCGGGCAACTGGCATGCGTTCTGGGGCGAGGGCGGCGATGTGCTGATTGGTGAGGTTTCGACGGTCAATGACGACCTGACCGATAATATTTTCCGCGAGCCGATTGGCCGTTTCTCGAATATTGAAGAAAATGAGAAGCCACTGCATCTCCTGGTGTCCGACTACGACAAATGGCTGTGAGCCTACCGATATTTTGGTTCCGGCTGTCTGCAAATGGCGTTGTTTGATGCTTCCGGGTTGCATGTAACGTAACTGAACCTGGAAATCACTATAAGTTCTCGCGAAAGCAAACTGAAGGACTGAACATATGAAGCTGGCGATGATCGGAACGGGCTATGTGGGTCTGGTTTCGGGTGTGTGTTTTGCCGAATTCGGCTTTCACGTCACCTGCGTCGACAAGAACCCGTCGATCATCGAGCGGCTGAAGGCCGGGAAAGTCACCATCTTCGAACCGGGTCTCGATGAGCTGATGACCCGCAATATTCGCGATGGCCGGCTGGAGTTCAGTACCGATCTGCCGGCAAGTGTCGCGGACGCCGATGTCATCTTCATTGCCGTCGGCACGCCGTCCCGTCGCGGTGATGGCGAGGCGGACCTGCAATATATTGAAGCGGCTGCGGATGAAATTGCCGCCGCCATGAAACCGGGAGCCGTGGTCGTCATCAAGTCGACGGTCGTGGTCGGCACCAATGCGCGCATACGCGACCGCATCAAGGCTGCCAATCCGGGTGTTTCGTTCTCGATGGTGTCCAATCCGGAATTCCTGCGGGAAGGTTCGGCAATAGAGGATTTCATGCGACCCGACCGTGTTGTCGTCGGGGTGGAGGATGAGCGCGGCAGAACCGCGATGCAGCGCCTCTATCGTCCGCTTTACCTGCGTGAAACGCCGATGGTCGTCACGTCGCTGGAAAATGCGGAAATCATAAAATATGCGGCGAATGCCTTTCTCGCCATGAAGGTGACCTTCATCAACGAGGTTGCGGACCTTTGTGAGCGAACAGGCGGCAATGTGCAGGAAGTGGCCCGCGCCATCGGTATGGACAACCGCATCGGCTCGAAATTCCTGCATGCCGGTCCGGGCTTCGGCGGATCATGCTTCCCGAAGGACACGCGTGCCTTCGCTGCAACCGGCAAGAAATACGATGCGCCGCAATCGCTGATCGAGCAGGTCATTGCGGTCAATGAAGCGCGCAAGCAGTCCATGGCCGAACGGATTGTGACCGCCGCCAAGGAAAACGGTGCGGATACGGTCGCCGTTCTTGGCGTCGCCTTCAAGCCGAACACCGATGATATTCGCGAGTCTCCCGCGCTCGACATTATCGGGGCCATTCAGAAAGCGGGGATCAAGGTTCAGGCGCATGATCCGGAAGCCATGGATGCTGCCAAAGCAGTGCTTCCCGGTGTCGCCTGGTGCAATTCGGCTTATGAAGCGGCGAAGGGTGCGGGCGTCGTTGCCCTGTTGACCGAATGGAACGCCTATCGCGCGCTCGATCTGAAACGGCTGGCCCATGTCATGGCCGGAAATGTGCTGATCGATCTGCGCAATGTCTACAAGGCCGAGGACATTGCGGGCACCGGGCTGGATTATCGTTCCGTTGGACGGACGCTTCCAATCTGAGTGAAGTACTGGGGGAGTTTACTCCCCGGTTGTCAGCCGCTTCTTTTCATTGGCGATGAGCCAGAGATTGCGGATATAGACGACGAGGCCAAGTCCTTGGCCTGCGATGAAGACCGGGTCCTTGCGCTGGATCGCATAGATCAAAAGCAGCATGCCGCCGAAAAGCGAGAAGAACCAGAAGGCAACCGGCATGACGCTGCGTTTTGCCTTTTCGGATGCCAGCCATTGCACGACGAAGCGCATGGTGAAGCAGGCCTGTGCGACGAAGCCCAGCACGATCCAGCCGTCCCACTGCGCCACGAAAACCTCGTGCAGCCACTGTGACAGGCTGTTGAAAATATCAGTCATGGGTGATCTCTCTCACACGCGGAACGACTTTGCGGCGCTTCCGCAGCCACCAGACGCCATAAAGGTCGAGAATGCCGCGCACGCCGCGGTCCAGAATACCGTAATTGGATTTGCCGTGGCGGCGTTCGCGGTCGACCACATCGACATGCACCACATCATAGCCTTCGCGCAGCGCCAAGGCAGGCAGATAGCGGTGCCATCCGTCGAAGAACGGCAATTGCCGGAAAAGATCGGTGTGCAACGCTTTCAGGCCGCAGCCGGAATCGCGCGTCTTGTCCTTGAGGATCGCGCCGCGCAGATTGTTGGCAAAGCGTGATGAAAGCTGCTTGAGCTTGGTATCCGTGCGCTTGAGGCGCTGTCCGGCGGCAATGCCGTAGTCCGGTCCGGCCTTCATCAGGGCATCCGCCAGAACGGGGAGATAGGCAGGGTTGTTCTGCCCATCGCCATCCATGGTCACGACGATCTTGCCGCGTGCTGCGAAAACACCGGAGCGCACAGCGGCGCTCTGGCCTGACGACCGGTCATGGCGCAGATGGCGGAGCGGCTTGCCTGCATGGATGCGACCCGCGAGTACATCGCTGGTCGAGTCCGTCGAACCGTCGTCGACGACGATGACTTCATATGCGCGGCCCTGCATGGCGGCATCGACTTCATCCAGCAAAAAGGCGAGATTGTCGGCTTCGTTGCGGCAGGGGATAACCACAGAAATCGTCGGTGTTTCCAAGCGGAGTGTTCCTTTATTCCTCGCGCTATCTGCTTAAGCCCGGCTTCCTGCCCGGAAATCCGATAGCGCGCAAGGCGCGCTCCATAGCATTGATTGGATGGCAAAGCCAAGACGGTTCAAGTAATCGTGAGTTCCAGTGGATTGAATTTGACGTTTGAATCCCGGCTGACACATACGCTGTTTCAAACGTCAAATTCGAAAAATCCACTAGATACACATGTTTGCTCGTGGTCTTTTTGATTCCAACATTTGCTCAGCGCTTGAACCGAGGGATGCAAATGTTGGAATCAGACCACGAGCCCGGATAATAGTTCGATTGATCGGTTGACTGCCGTTTTCTAGCCGGACATCGCCGGATACGGAAGAGCTTCCGCCAGCCAATCCAGAAAATTCTGTGTCACCTGATGCCGGTTGACCTCGTTGAGGCTCTCATGGCGGGTGCCGGGCAGGATCGTGCATTGCACACGCTCGAAACCCATTTTCCGCATTCTGTCCGCCAGTCTGCGCACGGCGGCACCGTTTGCCGTTGCCGGGTCTTCCGCCCCACCCGTGAGATTGAACGGCATGTTGCGTGGAACTTCCGCGAAGTTTCGATTGTCGGCGCCGCGCCGGATCATGCGAAAAATATCGATCCACAGCGCGACACTGGCATCAAAGCCGCATAGCGGATCGGCGATATAGGCATCGACCTCCGCCGGGTCGTGCGAAAGCCAGTCGAATAATGTGCGGTGGCTTTTTATGGACCGGCCCCAGGCGCGGAAGGTCATTTTCGGCAGAATGCTGCTCGGAACGTCCGAGCCTTTCAGCATGCGCTCCATATAAAGAAGTGCAAGGGCCGCAGCGCTTTCCGCGCCGCCGTCAAAATTTGCGTTCCAGATGGCCGTCGCATCAATCGTGTTGGCGTAGTCCAGCACATAGTTCAGCGCAATCAGCCCGCCCATGGAATGTCCGAAAAGCACCACCGGCAGACCCAGATGGTTTTCGTGAATATGCCGGTTGAGCGCCCGCACGTCCTCAATAGCCACGGAATAGCCCTGCTTTTGTGCGAACATTCCCCTTGGCGCATGAACGCCGATATTGCTGCCGTGCCCGCGATGGTCGTGGATATAGACGTGGTAGCCCGCCGCGGCCAGGGCATAGGCAAAGCGCTCATAGCGCGCGGAATGTTCGGCAAGGCCATGGCATATCTGGACGACGGCTCGCGGTGTTTCGGCGCGAACGGTGCGGAATGGCAGTTCTGATCCGTCGGAAACGGCTAGATGATGAATGGTTTTGAATGTCATTTCGCCATTTGGTTTTATGCTGTGCAAATAGTCAATCGTCCCCGATGCGGCGTCGCTTAAACAGGCATTGGCGCAGGGCGTGAATGAAATTTAGGCAATTGCGTTTTTTGTGCAGATTCTGCTTGAAAAGCGAAAAAGCTTGGGCAAATCTAGCTTTGCAGACAGGGGTTTTGAAGGGCAATCAGGGGCGCTTAAAAAGAGATTTTACGTCATAATTTGCAGGCCGTCCGATGAAAGGGAGGAAACTTTCGCGGATGGTGGCCAGAGGGGAAACCGGGTGACGGAAATATCCGCGCCCGGTTTCATTCTTTTCGTCTCAACTTTCAGTTGCAAGCCCCGGCTGGCCATGCCCCAGGACATCGATGTTTTGCGCGATGCCGTTTGCGTCCGCTCTCTATTTGGCCTACATACGCGTCAGTAATTTCCGCACGGTTCGGCTTCGTTTGAACCCGCCCGCGCTTTCCAACCCGTGGAGACGACGCGCTTTATGGCACGCCAGTTCATTTATCACATGTCCGGCCTCAACAAGGCTTATGGCAACAAGAAGATTCTGGAGAATATACATCTCTCCTTCTATCCCGACGCGAAGATCGGTATTCTCGGTCCGAACGGTGCGGGTAAGTCGACCGTTCTCAAGATCATGGCCGGTCTCGACAAGGAATATACCGGCGAGGCATGGCTCGCGGAGGGCGCTACCTGCGGTTATCTCCCGCAGGAGCCGGAGCTCGATCCGTCGAAGGACGTGCTCGGCAATGTGATGGAAGGCGTTGCCGCCAAGAAGGCCATCATCGACCGCTACAATGAGTTGATGATGAACTATTCCGACGAGACGGCAGATGAAGGCGCGAAGCTTCAGGACATCATCGACAGCCAGAACCTGTGGGATCTGGAAAGCCAGGTCGAGATGGCCATGGAAGCGCTGCGTTGCCCTCCGGGCGATGCCGACGTGACCAAGCTTTCGGGCGGTGAAAAGCGTCGCGTGGCGCTGTGCAAGCTTCTGCTTTCCAAGCCCGACCTGCTGCTTCTCGACGAACCGACCAACCATCTGGACGCCGAAACGACCGCCTGGCTTGAAAAACACCTGCGTGAATATCCGGGTTCGGTGCTGATCATCACCCACGACCGTTACTTCCTCGATAATGTGACGGGCTGGATTCTCGAACTCGATCGCGGTCGCGGCATTCCTTACGAAGGCAATTATTCCGCCTATCTGGAAGCCAAGGCCAAGCGCATGGCGCAGGAAGGCCGCGAAGAAGCTGCCCGTGAAAAGGCGCTGTCGCGCGAACGCGAGTGGATTTCCGCAAGCCCTAAGGCGCGTCAGGCAAAGTCCAAGGCGCGTATCAAGGCCTATGACGAACTGGTCAAGAGCGCGGAAGAACGTCGCCCCGGCGATGCGCAGATCATTATCCCGGTCGGCGAGCGCCTCGGTCAGGTGGTCATCGAGGTTGACGGCCTGTCGAAAGGCTATGGCGACCGCCTGCTGATCGACGATCTTTCCTTCAAGCTGCCGGCGGGTGGCATTGTCGGCGTGATCGGCCCGAACGGCGCCGGTAAATCGACGCTGTTCAAGATGCTGACGGGACAGGAACAGCCGGATAACGGTTCGGTTCGCATCGGTGACACGGTTCATCTTTCCTATGTCGACCAGAGCCGCGACGCGCTTGATGCCAACAAGACCGTATGGGAAGAGATTTCCGGCGGCAATGACGTCATCAAGCTCGGCAAGTTTGAAATGAACAGTCGCGCCTATTGCGGTGCGTTCAACTTCAAGGGCGGCGACCAGCAGCAGAAAGTCGGCAATCTTTCCGGCGGTCAGCGCAATCGCGTTCACCTTGCCAAGATGCTGAAGTCCGGCGGCAATGTTTTGCTGCTCGACGAGCCGACCAACGATCTCGACACCGAAACGCTCGGCGCGCTTGAAGATGCGCTGGAAAATTTCGCTGGCTGCGCCGTTATCATCAGCCACGATCGTATGTTCCTCGACCGTCTGGCAACGCATATCCTCGCATTCGAAGGCGATAGCCATGTCGAATGGTTCGAAGGCAACTTCGAGGACTATGAAGCCGACAAGATTCGTCGTCTTGGACCGGATAGCGTCAACCCGAAACGGGTGACCTACAAGCCGCTCACACGGTAAGGTTCGAGATGTTCAGGCTCTGGCGGTCGGCAAATGGCGTGGTTCTGCGCTTCCGGTGCTCACGTACGCAAAGTACGCTCCGCTCCGGTTCTCGAACCTCACCATTTTCGTCTCGCCATAGCCAGAACCTCAACGAACCTTTGGCGCTTTAAAGTTAAGGCCGGTGCATCGCACCGGCCTTTTTTATTTGATGAAGGGAAACATGATGAAAGACTGGTCCGCCAATCAATATCTGAAGTTTGAAGATGAGCGAAGCCGCCCGGCGCGTGATCTTCTGGCCCAGATACCGGTCGACAGGCCGCGCAGGGTTGTCGATATCGGCTGCGGACCGGGTAATTCGACGGAGCTTCTGGTTGAGCGTTGGCCGGATGCGGATGTTTCCGGCTTCGACACATCGCCTGATATGATCGAGAAGGCCAAAGCTCGCCTGCCGAAAGTTGATTTCACTATCGGCGATGTGGCGAGCTATGAGCCGGATGCGGAAACCGATGTTCTCTTCTCCAATGCTGTTTTCCAGTGGTTGCCGGATCATATCGAGCAGATGAAACGCCTCTTGTCGCTACTTCGTCCCGGCGCGGTGCTGGCGGTTCAGATGCCGGATAACATGGGTGAACCTACCCATGTCGGTATGCGTGACGTTGCCAAAACAGAGGCCTTCGTCACCAAGATCGGCACAAAGGGCAGGGGACTTCTGCCCCCGGTGATGGAATATTATAACGCGCTCGCCGGTCAGGCCGCTCGGCTGGATATATGGCATACGGTCTATAATCATCCGCTGGATAGCGTGGATGCCATTGTGGAATGGGTGAAGGGGACAGGATTGCGGCCGTTTCTCGATCCACTCGATGAACAGGAGCAAGCCGACTATCTGAAGGCTTACAAAGCGAGGATCACGCCGCATTATCCGGCGGCTGTCGATGGGAAAGTCCTGCTGCGTTTCCCGCGTATTTTCCTGGTCGTTCAGAAGAAATAATTGCCCGAAAAATCGCTCTACACGGGGAATTGATTGATCGTCCGTGTAGAGTGATTTGATAATTTTGTAATTACTTCAATGATTTACGTTGATGGCTCATTGTACGGCAATATCAATTATGTCTTTTAGTAATTTCTCATATTAGAATAGATTGCATGCAAACGATTTTGTTCCTATGGTCTGTCCGCATCCTGAAGCCGCTCTAGATATGGAGCCGTCATGATCGCAACGCCACGATGCGCGCCATCCCGTTGCGATTGCGTTCAGGAGGCCGGTTTCGATGCTCTTGCTCCGTTTTATTTTTCAATGGGAATGAACGCCGAGGCCGCCGGTTCAAGGACTGTTTCAGGCGTTTTTGCGTCTTTGCAATTGATCCGAACAGCATGATTTCGACTGGGAGGACATTTCAAATGCAAGCCCTGCTTTCCGGTTGAATGCGGTTCGTAGTTTTATGTTTATGAAGTGAAACAATCGCCGATTTCGGTAATCCCTGCTTGGGATCGGCGCTTGCAGGCTGTTTCAGAACCGCCTGCTATCGGGAGTTTTCAGAATGAATAATGCAGAAATGCATGCTGACGCCAATGGCGAGGTCGAAGCGGCACATGATGCCCATGACACGCGCCGCCGCGTCTTTGCCATCGTGGCCAGCGCATCGGGTAATCTAGTGGAGTGGTACGATTTTTATGTCTATTCCTTCGGTGCGCTTTATTTCGCATCGCAGTTTTTCCCTGCCGAGGATCAGACCAGCCAGTTGTTGAATGCAGCTGCGATTTTTGCCGCTGGCTTCCTGATGCGCCCCATCGGCGGCTGGCTGTTCGGCCGCATCGCCGACAAGCTCGGTCGCCGCACATCCATGCTGATTTCGGTTACGATGATGTGCCTTGGCTCATTCGCCATTGCCATTTTGCCGACCTATGAGAGCATCGGCATTCTGGCACCATTCCTGCTGCTGATCGTTCGTTTGCTGCAAGGCCTTTCGGTGGGCGGCGAATACGGCACCACCGCTACCTATATGAGTGAGGTGGCGCTGGCCGGGCGTCGCGGTTTCTTTTCCTCGTTCCAGTATGTCACGCTGATCGGCGGCCAGCTGCTTGCAGTTCTGGTGATCGTGGTGCTGCAGTTCTTCCTGACAGCGGACGAGCTTCATGCATGGGGCTGGCGCATTCCCTTCGCCATTGGCGGCGTTGCGGCCATCGTCGCGCTTTTCCTGCGGCGAACACTTCATGAAACCTCCACGGAAGAAACCCGCGCCAACAAGGCAGCAGGCAGCTTCGCCAATATCTGGAAGAACCATCGCAAGGCCTTTCTTGTCGTCGTTGGCTTCACGGCTGGCGGTTCGCTCGCCTTCTATACCTTCACTACCTATATGCAGAAATATCTGGTCAACACCGCTGGCATGAGCAAGGAAACTGCCAGCGAAACCATGACCTTTGTGTTGTTGGCCTATATGTTGATGCAGCCGCTCTTCGGCGCGTTGTCCGACAGGATCGGCCGCAAAACGATGATGATCGGCTTTGGCGGCATTTCGATCCTGACCACAATCCCGCTTATGACGTTGATTGGTTCGGTGCAGAGCTCGACCTTGGCATTCATCTATATCGTGATCGCTCTGGCGGTTGTCAGCATGTACACCTCGATCAGCGGCATCGTGAAGGCCGAATTGTTCCCGGCGGAAGTTCGGGCGCTGGGTGTCGGATTTTCTTACGCCATTGCCAATGCAATCTTCGGGGGCACGGCTGAATATGTGGCGCTATGGTTCAAGAAGCAGGGCATGGAAAGCGGCTTCTTCTGGTATGTGACCGTAATGATGGTGGTTGTCTTTGTCGTCAGCCTTCTCATGCCGAACCCGCGTAAACACGGCTATTTGCAAGGTCACGGTACAGAGTAATCCGTGTTCTCCTGCCTATTAAAACGCCGCCTCCGGGCGGCGTTTTCACATCTCCACCGCTTCGTTGTCTTCCGGCGACAGGAGCCGCGTCGCGCGCCATTCGGTCAGCTTGGCGTTGATCGCGTCCAGCACGAAGAAGCGCGCCGAATCCTTGTCATATCCATCATCGCGCAACACATCGTAGTCGGTATGCGTGTGGCGCACATGCGCGACCGTCGCCAGCCAGACGGCAGTCGAGGGCGGCAGCGTCTTCATATGGGGGCTGAGCGCTGCAGCACGGATCGGCTCGGAATCCGAATAGGGCACTGCCGGAAGCAGGAGCGTCAGCGATTTGGCGATTGCCTTCTGGCGCATTGTGCCTGCACGCATGGCTTGTCCTTACCGTAAGTTTTTGTGTGCGAATCCTTCGCTCGTTTCATTCTGCCACGAAAATCACTTGCGCAGAAATCGCTTTCCATATAAACATATCTTTATATCTTTACGGATTGCCGTAGATGAAGTGCTGGATCAACAAAGAGCGGAAGGCATGGCCGGTTTGCAACTGCAACTCGATCTGATGGTGGATGTGCTGAAAGCGGTGGCTGAACCCAGCCGCTTGCGCATTCTGGCGCTTCTTTCACGCGGTGATCTCACTGTTTCCGATCTCACGACGATCTTGGGGCAGTCCCAGCCGCGCGTTTCGCGGCATCTGAAGCTACTTGCAGAAGCCGATCTCATCGATCGCTATCAGGAAGGCGCGTGGGCTTATTTTCGTCTCGCGGACAATGCGATCAGCGGCGATCTTGCGCGAGGGCTTCTGGCGCGGCTCGACAAGGCGGATGCGCTGGTTGAGCGTGACATGGAACGGCTGTCGCAGGTGAAGTCCAGTCGTCAGGAAAAGGCTGCCGCCTATTTCAGCGCCAATGCCGGGAGCTGGGATCAGATTCGCAGACTGCATGTTTCCGAGAATGCGGTCGAAGTGACCCTCAAAAAGGTTATCGGTGACAAGCCGTTTCAGGCCATGCTGGATGTCGGCACGGGCACTGGCCGGTTACTGGAGCTTTTTGCCCCGCTTTACATTCGTGGTGTCGGCATCGACATCAATCGTGACATGCTGACTGTGGCGCGAGCCAATCTCGACCTTGCAGCCATCGGCAATGCGCAGGTTCGGCAGGGCGATGTCTACGCGTTGCCTGTCGAGCGTGAAAGCTTCGATCTGGTGACTATTCATCAGGTTCTGCACTTCCTTGATGATCCGCTTGCTGCCATTCGTGAAGCGGCGCGGGCCTTGCGCCCCGATGGGCGGCTGCTGATCGTGGATTTCGCACCGCACAAGCTCGAATTCCTGCGCGAGGAACACGCGCATTTGCGTCTTGGCTTCAGCGACGAGCAGATGCTGGGCTGGATGAGAGAGGCCGGTCTTGAGCCGGAAAAAACACTGGAACTGGAGCCGAAGGCGGCCAATGGAGACGAAGGGCTGACAGTGAAGCTGTGGCTTGCCCGCGATCCGCGCCTTCTCATTGCCGATCCGGCTTCGCATGTCTCCCAAAAGCAGGAACCGCCTTCGCGGGGAAATCAGTCCACTGGACTGATTTCTGATCCCGCTACGATGGGATAAAGACATGCGACAAAAACAGACAATAAGCATGACGGAGACAGTTTGATGGGTTTTTACGGTCTTTCCCGCCGACCGGATGTTGGCCAGACCACCCGGGTATCGTTTGAATTTTTCCCGCCCAAGTCGGAGGAAATGGAACAGCGTCTCTGGGATACGGTGACGCGGCTTGCTCCGCTGCAGCCTGAATTCGTCTCCGTGACCTATGGTGCCGGAGGCTCTACGCGTGAACGCACTGCACGTACCGTGGCGCGCATCCTCAAGGAAACCGATATCAAGCCAGCAGCGCATCTGACCTGCGTGGATGCGACACGCGAGGAAGTCGACCGCGTCGTGCGTGAGTTCGCAGCTCTCGGTGTCAACCGTTTCGTGGCGCTGCGTGGCGATCCGGCAGCCGGTATTGGCGAAAAATATGTACCGACGCCGGGTGGTTATCAGAACGGCGCCGAACTGGTCGGTGGATTGCGCAACATCGCGGATTTCGACATTTCAGTTTCCGCCTATCCGGAAAAGCATCCGGAAAGCCCGGATTTTGCGACCGATATCGATATGCTGAAGCGCAAGGTCGATAATGGAGCGACGCGCGCCATCACCCAGTTCTTCTTCGAGAACGATCTTTACGAGCGTTATGTCGAACGCGTTCGCCGTGCAGGTATCTATATCCCGATCGTTCCAGGTGTCCTGCCGGTGCATAATTTCAAGCAGGTCAAAAATTTCTGCGCGCGGTCGGCGACCCATATTCCAAGTTGGCTGGCGGAACGTTTCGACGGACTGGACAATGATCCGCAGACGCATCAGCTGGTTGCAGCCGCGATTGCCGCCGAACAGGTGATGGATCTGATCGAACGCGGCGTGCAGGATTTCCATTTCTACACGATGAATCGCGCCGATCTGCCTTTTGCGATCTGTCACATGATCGGCATAAGGCCGAAGACGGAAGCCGCTCTGGAGGTTGCCTGAAACAAACGAAAGCCCGGCGGTGACGCCGGGCTTTCTTGTTTTCGCGCGGGTCGGCCTATCCTCAAAACCGAAGCCGCCGTAATGGTTTAGGCTAATTCCCCTTAAAGCGTATCTCGCTTTAAGCTTTTGTTTTCATGCATGTCTTTATCCCAAAACCGGTTTCCACTTTTGGGAGACATGCATCAAGGGATGACGCCTGCTATCAACGCTGCAACAAATGCAAATGCCGCACAGATCATGAGGACATTCAAAGATCGCGTAAGTCCCATTGGTCTGTCTCCTTCATATACGCCCGGCTGACCGGACGCGCGCTGGTAGGAAGCCCGAATCTAAGCGCAAAACGTCTCGAACAAAAGAAGATTTCGTGCTGCAATCTGCCGTGATGGAGAAATAAACCTATCGTTTACCACCTAAACTATTGAAATATTTGACTAGAAAAATTTATTCACATTTCATGAAAAAGACACCGAACTGCCACTTTTGGTGCTGTTTTCGCCGCACTTGCCACAGGTTTTTTGACATGTTTTTTGCGTTTTTTAGCGAATTAACGCCAAATATGCCGATAAGGTGAGGATAGATATCACGGTTGAATAGAGGATGACGTTGGAGGTTATCGCCGCCTCGCGACGATAATGTTCGGCCAGCATGAAGGGGCCTGTGCCGGTCGGAAGTGCTGCAAGGAGAGCAGCGCTTTGCGCGAGCAGGGGAGGCAGTCCGAATACATAGACGGCCAGCAGCCAGGTTGCGAGCGGCTGGATGATGAGCTTGACCGAAACGAGAAAAGCGATGGCATTGACGCTTTCGCGTTCGATCTTGCGCGGCTGGGCGAGGAACAGGCCAAGCGCCACCAGCGCGCAAGGGGATGCGGCGCCACCGAGCATCTTCAGGAAGGTTTCAGCCGGGGCCGGGATGGCTAGCCCCAGAAAGGACACCATGGCACCAAGTGCGGGAGCGACAAGCAGCGGATTGCGGATCAGCGAGCGCAGAACCTTCCAGACGAGGCGAAGTGGTTTCTTTTCGGTCTGCAGGCCGATTTCGATCAGCACGATTGCGAAAGCAAAGGTGACGCAGACGGTGATGATGATCGAAATGGTAGTCGCTGCCAAAACGCCGGAGCCGAAGGCGATCATCGAAAGCGGGATGCCCATATAGCCGGTATTCGGATAGGCGGCGTTCAAGCCGTCAAGCGCGGTATCCGCCAGAGGCAGTTTTCCGCGCAGCCGCACCAGAAAGGGCAAAGCGAAAGCAATGGCGCTTGAAAGCAGAAACACGGTGATGAAACCCGGCTGCCAGAGCTCGCTTCCGTGGGTATTGGCCATGATGTCGAAGAGAAGGGCGGGCAGCGCCAGATAGACGACGAAACGGTTCAGCTCCGCTATCGCATGAGGCCCGAGTATTTTCAGCTTGAAGGCACCCCACCCGGAGAAAATCAGCGCAAATACGGGCAGGACGACGATCAGGGTGGTGAGCATGAGGCGCATTTCATTTCAGGAAAGGAAAAGGCGCGGGTTTTGAAGACCGCGCCTTGTCGAATATCAGAGCTTGTTGAGCAGCTCCTGTGTCGGCCATGAATCGGCCGGCATTCCAAGGCGCATCTGTTCGGCGCGCACAGCATCGCGGGTTAGGAGACCGAACACACCGTCGATCTTTCCGCCCATGTCGTAACCGCGGGCCTGAAGCTTGGTCTGGAGCTCCTTAAGCTGCTCCTGCGTCAAGCCCGGAACCGGGTTGCCCGGATCGAAGGCAGGTGCACCGGCCAGACGGGTCGCGAAATAAGCGGCGGTTGTGGCGTAGACGATGGACTTGTTCCATTCCACGAACACATCGAAGTTGGGATAGGAGAGGAAAGCCGGTCCCTTGCGGCCAAGCGGCAGCAGGAGCGATGCGTCGCCATCATCCGGGCCGAGTGGACCGTTGAGGCCCGTTACGCCTTGCTCAGCCCACCAGGAATGCGGCTTGCGGTTAGTACGGATCGCTTCTTCCCAAGGCAGATCCTTGGTCAGGCGAACTTCCTCCAGCCAGGGCTGGCCACGCTTCCAGCCAAGTTCTGAAATCATGCGACCCGCGGTCATCATGGCATCGGGAACGCTGTTCTTCAGATCGACCTTGCCGTCGCCGTCGCCATCGACGCCACGTTCAAGATAATCCTTCGGCAGAAGCTGCATCATGCCGATTTCGCCAGCCCATGCGCCGGTTGTCGCTGCATCGACGACGCCCTGATCGAATAGCTTGAGAAGGGCGATCAACTGCGGGCGGAACAGGTCTGGACGGCGGCAGTCGTAGGAGAGGGTAACGAGCGCATTCAGCGTGTCGAAATCGCCCTGAATGGCACCATAGTCGGTTTCAAGCCCCCAGAAGGCAGCAAGCACTGGCCCCGGAACGCCATAGGTATCTTCGACCTTCTTGAAGACATCGGCATATTTGGCCAGATTTTCGCGGCCTTTTTTCAGGCGCGCTTCCGAGATGAGGCGCTTGGAAAATTCGGTGAAAGTCAGGTTGAAAACAGTCTGCTTGCGGTCGCGATCAAGCACCTTTTGCTCAAGCATGGCTTTGTGCAGTTCGGCGATGCCCTTTTCGCCGACGCCGGCGTCACGGGCTTCCTTGGTCAGATTGTCCATCCACTGGCCGTAATCGATCTCGCATTCCGGCTTGGGAAGATTGACGGTGTTTTCAGTTGGCGTCGCAGCGGGCGCGGGAGACGCGGCAGCCTGTGCATGGGACATGGCTGTCGATGCAAGCAAGGCGGCTGCGATAACTGAAGCAAAAAACTTCATTGGTAACTCACAATTAAACAGGGAGCCGATGGCTCCCTTTCGGGGATTGTTTTAGCTATTGCCTCAACAAGCCTCGGAAATGAAGCAAAACTTGGTGTGAACTGCCAAACCGCGCTGTGTTACCGAACTTTGTTGCTTTCCAGCCACTTTTTCCACGATTTGGCATCGCCGGCGAAGACGTTGATGTCCGCGTCACCCTTGATGCCGGGAATGGCGCCCGTGCCGGTATATTGCCAGAATGTCCAAGGATGCGGGCCGTATTTTTCGTCCGGATGACCGGCAACGGAGCGCAGCCAGAACGGATAGTCAGCCATCTGCCGCAGATCATTGTCATCGAAGAAATCGACCGTCGTGTAAACGATCGGACGCTTGCCGTAATGCTTTTCCAGCGCCTGCAGGAAGATGCGCATTTCCTTGCGCACAACGGCAGCATTGGGGCGCAGCTTGCAGGTCGGCGATTGCGGGTTCCATTCCATGTCGAGAACGGGCGGAAGCGCGCCCGGATCACGCGGCACGTTCTGGATATACCAGCGTGCCTGTTCGATGGCTGGACGGCAGAAATAATAGAAATGGTAGGCGCTCCGGGCGATGCCTGCCTGACGGGCGCCGTTCCAATGTTCCTTAAAGCGGTCATCGACGCGGTCGCCGCCTTCGGTCGCCTTGATGAAGGCGAAGGAAATGCCGCTGGCGCGCACGGCGCTCCAGTCCACATTGGTCTGATATTTGGAAACGTCTGTGCCATGGATCGGATAGTGCCACGGCGTTTTGCCGGTCCAGTCGTGCGGGTCGCGATCACCGAAACGCGGTGCCTTCACAGGGCCGGAGGGCGGTGCGATCCGCGCCACCGAGCTGCCTGATTTCCTTACGTCGGAAAAGTCGTAGTCCACCGTCGTGCAGGCGGAAAGAATGAAAGCGCCGAGGGCGAGAATGCTGCAGCTGGCCAGACGGTTCATATAGTGGTTCCGTATCGCGAATCAGTTCTCTAACGGTTACGCGATCCGAAGCCGGACGTCACCAGTCCGGCGGGCAAGTTTGGTGCTAATCTTTGGGAGCGGGCGACGTTGTCGAACGAATGATCGCTATCCAGGCAAAGCCGCGATAAAGAATATGCTTCTTAGCAATTGCACTATGTTCGTGCGCGAGCTGATCGCAAACCGTGAACAAGTCGCTGCGGGGCGTGACATGGAACCATTCTAGCCACTTGAAGAGTGCCTTTCCGAACCAGCGCGGCAGCCGGGCCTGATCGCCAAAATCGACGATATGCAATTCCCCACCCGGATTGAGATGCGGGATACTTTCACGAATGACCGACTGCCATTGCGGGATCATCGATACGGCATAGGAAATGAAAATCCGGTCGAAGCCGGTTTGCCCGAACAAGCGCTCAGGCTCGAACTGGGCTGCATCGGCACGATCAAGCCGGACGCGATCTTCAATGCCTGCACGCTCCGCCGCCCGGCGTGCCGTATCCAGCATTTCTGCCGAAATATCGATGCCGAAGAGTTTCGCGTCGGGATAGTTTTCCGCAGCTTTCACCAGATTGCGACCGGTGCCGCAGCCGATCTCCAGAACCGTACCCGCCTTGGGTACGGACAGTCCCGCTATCATGGGGTCGCGGCCCAGAAGGTAATATTTGCGGGTCGCATCATAGAAATGGCGCTGACGGCGATAGACGCGGTCCATAAGGTTGGCATGATCGACACCCTGAACGCTCCACGGGCTGCGCAACATGTCAGGCATCCTTCAGCGTATAAAGATGGAACCCGCCATAGATCGACGAGCGGTCGCGGTCGTGCAGGCTACGGGATTCATCTGCTTGATATTCCCAGCGATCCAGAATTTGCGGTGCAACCCGTCCCGGAAGCAGGCTGGGTTCCGCAGCAGTGCGGAAGATGACACGGGCATTCGGTGCTGCCGTTCGAGTGATTTCACTCCAAAGGGCATTGAGCTGCACGTCATTCATCCAGTCCTGCGCGTCGAGCAGAATGTAGCGATCGACGGAAGCGACAGGTTTGGCCGCGAGAAAGTCGGTGTAGCTCGCATTCTGTACCGTCATGCGATCCGCACGTGTCCGTACCATTTCGAAATTGCTACGTGACAGGTAAGGTGGGAGAGGCCCAGTCTCCTCATTGCCGCTATAGCCGCGCCCGAATGCCTGCCAGGCAAAGTAATTGTCGGTAAGAGGGAAGCCGCAGGCCAGTTTCTCAAGACGGCTGCGCAGAACAAGCGCCATGTCGCCATTTCCGGCAGTGGCTAGGGCATCATATTGCTGTGGCGGTATGCCCAGCCCAAAAAGGGATGATTTGCGGGCCGTGGCCCAGCGCACCATGCGTTTTTCGAAGAGCGGTGCGAGCGCCGTGTCGAAGAAACTGCGCTGTTCTTCCATCGTGCGTGCCTTCAAGATGTCGCGCGGATCGATCCCGTAGAGCCGCGCCACGCGATGGCCCATGCCGATGAAGACACCAAGCAAGCCATGGCGATAGAGGTCGCGCCAGAAAATGGAAATACGCTGGCGGCCATTCCACTTGCGCTTTTCCCAATAAGACCGGCTTTCACCGTCCAGATGCGGGCGGATGAAGCGCTTGTAGGCGGCAAGATTGGTCTTGTCGTCAGCCTTTCCATAAAATCGGTAGAACGCATCGTAGTCCGGCAGGTTCTTGACGGCGGCAAGTTTCAGCCGGTTGAACGCCACGTGTGCCTGATTGAGGTCGACGGCCTCCACACGTGCCGGATCGGCGGTCAGGTAGGACATGGCATTGCATCCGCCCGAAGCGATGGTGACGATGCGATGGCCCGGCTTGATAGCCAGAGCCGCCATGTCCACTTCGGGGTCTTCCCATATTTGCGGATAGACCAGCCCTTTGAACAGCCAGGCGAACAACCTTTCGGAACAGCCTGCCCGCGTGAGGGCGCTATTCTGTGTCACCGCACGCTTGAGAATTTTGTCGTCGGCTGTTGGATCTGTCATCAAATGTTCCCCTAAAGCACGAATCCAGACTTCGATTTTGCAAAGTTAAACATCGTCCAGTGACAGGGGCGTGACGAATTAATTGCGGGTTTTTAAACCCGATGAACGCGGTTATATGCCTGTAATACTGTCGCTTTATTACGCTCGGTAAGACTATTTGAGAGAACTTTTTCGCGCTGTTGCCGTTTTCTTGTGTGACGGTCCCAGTCGACAGGATTTCTGTGTCGATGAACGACCGTAAAGGTGATTGGCCGGGCAAACCGGTCACGCACGGAGAAACAGAGAGAGGCCTTTGGCAATATCGCCATTTGATGCCTGAAACCAGGTCAACGAGCCTGATCTAGGAAGGAGAGCCAACGTGAAGAAGTTTCTGATTGCTTCTGTCGCCGCCGTATCACTTCTCGGCCTTGCAGCTTGCAACGACAAGAAGGACGACACGAGCAACGCACCGGCACCATCCGCGCCGGCAGCGCCTTCGAACAATGACACGACGACGCCAGCCCCGACCACTCCGGCACCATCGACGCCGGGTACGGGTACCGCACCTTCCAACTAATATTGTGAAGGCGTGACGCATGATGCGTCTGCATTCGGGTGGCGATTCGATTTCCGGATCGCCATTCGCGCCAATAGGCTTCAGGCCAATGAGCTTTGAGATTGAGATGAACGTTAAAGCAATCACGGCGGGAAAAGACGGGCATTCTGCGTTTTCCGTGTTTCAACGCAGGCTGGGTTCGGTTATGGCTTTTGTCATGAACCGTAATTTCCTGTTTTTCATCTCTGCGATTGTTCTTGTTGCGCTTGCCGCCTGCGGCAAGGGAAGTGACGAGACCGCTGCCACAACAAATGGCGGCGAACAGGGCGCGGCCGCCATATCGCAGCCTGCCAGGCCGACAGAAAGTGGAACCACTGAAAAAGGTCCCGATCTGGTCAAATCACTTCGCGATAGTTCCGGCGTGGTAAGCCCGGAAGAGAAAGCGGCAGCCATTGAACGCGCGCGCGCAAATGCGGTCGCTGCGGCAAAATCTGTGGGTCAGACGGATCAGCAGGCGCAGGCGGCAGGAGAAGCAGCGGTCGCAACAGCACAGCGCTCCTTCGACGAACGTGAGCCGCAGCAATAGGCTTTCGTTGCAGAACTGGGCAACAATTCAGGTCAGCGCCTTTCCATTCTTTCTAAATGATTGTTTTTTCGACTTTCGCCCGTGCGGGCGGTTTTCAGTTCATTCGGAATTCTATAGAAAAGACCCATGTCGATTTGGGTTCGCATTGGTGAGTTTGTCACTTACGTGGCGTCGAATGCCATTACTGGCGTTATCGAAGCCGTGCGCACCGTTTTCGAAGGTGATGCCGATACACGCCGCCGGGTGGCATTTTCCATTGCGATGATCGCGCTTTCAGCCAAGATGGCCAAGGCTGACGGGGTTGTCACTCAGGATGAAATCCGCGCCTTTCAGGACATATTTGCCGTGCCGAAGGAAGAGACAGCGCATGTCGCGCGGCTCTACGATCTCGCCAAGCAGGACGTCGCAGGCTACGAATCCTATGCGCGCCAGCTTGCCGGATTGTGCAGCGAAGGGCAGACCGATTGTCATTTGCTTGAGGATATTCTGGATGGCCTTTTCCATATTGCCACTGCCGATGGCTATGTGCACGAAAAGGAAATGGCCTTTCTTGCAGGCGTAGCCGATATTTTCGGCTATGACGAAGTTGCTTTCGATCGGATCGCGATCCGGCATGTCCAGCGCGGCGCTGACGATCCTTATGCCATTCTGGGGCTGGAGCGGGGCGTTTCCTTCGAGATGGCCCGCAAGCGCTATCGTGCGCTGGTCAAGGAGCACCATCCTGACCGGCTGGTGGCGGAGGGCCTGCCGCTGGAATTCATAACCATTGCCAACAGGCGTCTGGCGGCGATAAACGCTGCCTGGGCGAGCATTGAGAAGAATCTGGAGGCTGCATGAGCAGCGTGAGCGAAATCGAGAGCAAGTTGTTGCGGGAGCTGGCGCTCGATCAGCCCGATTTTGCCGGAGCAACGCTCGATCCGTCACCCAATTTTGGTCCGCGTCGCGATGGCAAGGTGCCTGCCTTTCTCATCCTCCATTATACCGGCTTGCCGACCGCCGAAGAGGCGGTGCAGGTTCTGAAGTCACCGGATATGGAAGTTTCCGCGCATTACCTTGTCCATGAAGACGGACGGATTGTGCAGATGGTTTCGGAAAAGGCGCGCGCCTGGCATGCGGGCAAGAGCTATTGGAAGGGCGAAACGGACATCAACTCCGCTTCCATCGGTATCGAGATCGTCAATCCGGGCAATCTGGAAGACTATCCGCCTTTCAGGGATGCGCAGATCAATGCGGTCGTCCGCCTTTGTCGCGATATATGCGAGCGTTATTCCATCAAGCCGGAAAATGTGCTGGCCCATTCGGATATCGCACCATCGCGCAAGACCGACCCTGGCCAGAACTTTCCCTGGAAGCGGCTCCATGATGCGGGCGTCGGGCATTATATCGAGCCGGCCCCGATCCAGGGTGGGCGGTTTCTGGCACGCGGCGAAAACGGCCAGCCGGTTGAAGCCCTACAATCCATGCTGGCGCTTTACGGCTACGAAATTGCTATTACGGGCATCTTCGATGAAGGTACTGAAACCGTGATTAAGGCCTTCCAGCGTCATTTTCGGACACAAAATGTGGACGGCGTGGCCGATGTGTCTACTATAGATACACTCTACCGGCTGATTTTTTCCCTGCAGAATGTTACCGCCTGACCAGGCGTGTGCAGGCAATTCTTCCATTTAACGTTGATTCGCATTTCTGCAATGATTTCAAAAAAATAGATCGGTCCAACACCGGCTTTCCGGTGATTTTTATGAGCGGCGGCTCGCCTTTGCATGAATCACGAATGTTACAACCTGTAAGACTATTTTACTTTTGCAACCAATCTTCGGCTGCATTTGCCCGGCACTTCAACGCTCAATCCCAGCGGACACGGGCCTAAAAATCCATATCGGGCGGGATCAAGAATAGGATCGTCTCCCCCAAGACGGGCGGTCTGACAAAAGAAACGTTCCAAGACGGTAGGTTATGAAAATTAAATTTGTTGTTGTTTGCGCCCTCGTCGGCGCGATGAGTTCGTTTGGCCTGAATCCAGCACTGAGTGCCCCTTCAACTGAACCGACCAACCTCGCAGCTCTCCTCAAGGCACGCCAGCAGAACAAGATTTCCGAGGCGGAAAAGCCAACCACAACACCGAAGAAGGCTTCGGTCGTCAGCCGCCGTGCGGCCCCGGCTACCAAGGGTTCCACTGGCAAGCGTGCGCTGTCGAAAGGCTCGACGGCCCGTAATGCCAAGGGTGGTAGCAGCTATTCCAGCATCATCAATCGTTACGCATCGACCTACGGCGTGCCTTCTGCGCTGGCCCATGCAGTTGTGCGTCATGAAAGCAATTTCCAGCCGAATGTGCGTGGCAAGGCCGGTGAAATCGGCCTCATGCAGATCAAGCTCTCGACCGCACGTGGTCTCGGCTACACGGGTTCCGCCAAAGGCCTCTACGAGCCTTCCACGAACATCCAGTTCGGCATGAAGTATCTGGCCCAGGCGCAGAAGCTCGGCGGTGGAAGCACCTGCGGCACGATCCTGAAGTACAATGCCGGTCATGGTGCAACGCGCATGAACCCGACTTCTGCGAAGTATTGCAGCTCGGTTAAGGCCTATATGCGCGCGCTCTGACGCGAATGCAGATTTACGTCGGCGGTCGCGTAGAGTACAGGCCGCCTGATGTGAACGGAAAGCCGACAGTGGAGACGCTGTCGGCTTTTCTGTTGCGGCTGAGTTCAGATTTTTTCCGGAATCCGGTTTCGCTGTTCCATTATCGTTGCTATATGCGCGCTGTCAGTCGGTCGGGCAGCCGCGCCTGTCATATGCCGAAAGGCGGCAGGTGAGGAAAGTCCGGGCTCCATGGAAACACGATGCCGGGTAACGCCCGGCGGGGGTGACCCCAGGGAAAGTGCCACAGAAAGCAGACCGCCCCGTCTTCCCTACCGTTTGCATGATGAAACGGTAGGGATGACGGGGTAAGGGTGAAAGGGTGGAGTAAGAGCCCACCGCGTCTGCAGCAATGCAGACGGCACGGTAAACCCCATCGGGAGCAAGACCGAATAGGGACGGCGCATCGGTCCGCAAGGACTGGTAATCAGTTTCCGGATCAGCCGTCCGGGTGGGTTGCACGAGGCGGGTGGCGACATCCGTCCCAGATGAATGGCTGCCACGTCGGGCGCAAGCCCGGCCATACAGAACCCGGCTTACAGACCGGCTGACAA
The DNA here is from genome assembly GCF_041929965.1 of Brucella oryzae. NCBI lineage: Bacteria > Pseudomonadati > Pseudomonadota > Alphaproteobacteria > Hyphomicrobiales > Brucellaceae > Brucella > Brucella oryzae. Next base: position 47,818 of record NZ_JBHEEO010000006.1, read on the forward strand.
TTTTCTTTGGAGCGGTTCCTTTTTTAAAAGAAACGCTGGAACCGCTCTAACTATTTGTTTTGTCATATTGTCCTGCGCAAAACCGTTTCGGCATTCGAACGCAAGAAACGGATAGTTGCATTGCAGCAGGGATATTAATTGGGACCTCCACGAAATCATGGAGGCTCAATATGTCCAGCTTGAAAGACAAGGTCGCAGTCATCACCGGCGCATCGTCCGGAATAGGACGCGCCGCTGCATTGCTTTTTGCCAGAGAGGGCGCAGCCATTGTGCTGAATGCTCGCGGGCGCGCCGGTCTCGAACGCGTTGCGGAGGAGATCGCTGCGTTTGGCGGAAAAGCGCATTGTGTTGCCGGAGATGTGTCGGAAGCTGAAACGCATGAGGCACTTGCTGCGGCAGCGAAGGATGAATTCGGCGGGCTTGATATAGCCGTCAACAATGCTGGCACGGTAGGCCCTATAGCGCCGCTTGCCGAAATCTCGCCCGATGATTGGGCGGGGGTGCTGGCAGGTAATCTGACCTCGGCATTTCTGGGAGCAAGGTCGCAAATCCCCTTGATGCTTGAACGGGGTGGCGGCTCGATTGTCTTCACCTCGACATTTGTCGGCACGAGTGTGGGCATTCCCGGCATGTCGGTTTATGGAACCTCGAAGGCGGCGCTCATGGGGATGGTCAAGGGCATAACCGCCGATTACGGCGCCCTTGGTATCCGGGCAAATGCGCTCTTGCCGGGTGGTGTCGATACGCCGATGGGCGGAGATGAGAAGCAGAAGGAATGGGCTGCAGGCCTGCATGCGATGAAGCGGATCGCTCAGCCTGAAGAAATCGCACAGGCCGCGCTGTTTCTGGCAGGCCCAATGTCGAGTTTTGTCACGGGTTCGGCGCTTTATGCCGATGGCGGCAATGCCGCAGTGAAGTAAAATGAAGCGCGGTTCCGAGATACGGAACCGCCCGTTCGAAAAGCCTTGGGAGGGGCTTAAATTGGTACACCTGTTAGAAAATCATAGATGAGTTTCATGTTCAGGACGACGATGATCGCAGCAGTAATAGCGGCAAGGATCGTCACCCAGCGCGGCGCGACCAGCGATCCCATTTTCTTTTTCTCCGCTGTGAACATAACGAGCGGAATGATGGCAAAAGGCAGCTGAAGGCTCAACACGACCTGAGACAGGATCAGAAGCTCGGTCGTCCCCTGTGAGCCATACATAATTGTCACCACAGCAGCCGGAACGATGGCCACGAAGCGGGTGATTGCACGGCGCAGCCACGGTTTCAGGCGGATATCGATGAAGCCTTCCATGACAATCTGACCGGCCATCGTCGCGGTAATGGTCGAGTTCAGCCCGCAGCACAGAAGCGCAATAGCGAACAATGTCGGTGCAAGGGCTGATCCCAGCAGCGGATTCAGAAGAGCATGAGCCTTATCCAGATCTTCGACAGCGGTATTGCCGGTGGCATTGAAGCTCGCTGCAGCCAGGATCAGGATCGACGCATTGACCAGCAGCGCAAATGTGAGTGCAATGGTGGAATCCAGCGTCGCAAAGCGTATGGCCTCGCGCTTTTCAGGGGTTGTATGGCCGTAGTCGCGTGTCTGGATAATGCCGGAATGCAGATAGAGATTATGCGGCATGACCGTGGCACCGATGATACCAAGTGCAATATAGAGCATGTCCGGATTACGGATGATCTCGGTTGTTGGGGCAAATCCCTTGATGACCGCACCCCACTGCGGTTGGGCCATTAGAATCTGAATGAGGAAACAGAGCGTAATAACACCAAGAAGCGTGATGATGAGCGCCTCGACGCGACGGAAGCCTTTGTTCTGGAGATAGAGGACCAGAAGCACGTCGGCGGCGGTGATGATGACACCGATTTCCAGCGGAATGCCGAAGAGCAGGTTGAGGCCGATTGCCGTGCCGATGACTTCAGCGAGATCGGTGGCGCAAATAGCGAGTTCGGCTAAAAGCCAGAGCGGCCATGCAAGAAAACGCGGATATGCATCGCGACAGGCCTGCGCCAGATCGCGGCCCGTCGCGACCGCAAGGCGAGTGCAGAGCGCCTGCAGGAGCACAGCCATCAGATTGGACAGCAGCGCGACGGACAACAATGTGTAGCCGAAGCGGGAGCCGCCAGCGAGCGAAGTGGCCCAATTGCCGGGGTCCATATAGCCGACTGCTACCAGATAGCCGGGGCCAAAGAAGGAAAGTGCGCGACGGAACTTCGAACTGGAACGATTAACTCTAATAGAGCGGTGGACGTCGGACATAGACGCTTCGCCGCGATCACGCCGCCAACCTTCAAATGTAGCTTCACCAGCGCCGGAGGGGCCTGCTCCATGGGGTGCCATAATCAATACCTTGGGTGTTTATGCATTTGCAAACTATTTGCATTAAATAATAGGACGTGCGCCGGGTGTCAACGGGAAGTGAAGGGGAATAGGGGAATAGGGGAATAGGGGAATAGGGGAATAGGGTGTGGGCAGGTGTTGGACAAGGCAAGTAAAATATTTGCCTTGTCCAAGAATAAGCGATCTCTTCCCTTACTCCCTTACTCCCTTACTCCCTTACTCCCTTACTCCCTTACTCCCTTACTCATTTTCCCCTGCGCTGAGCCAAAGGATAACGCTTCATTAAGCTTAATATCCGATAACTGACGAACGAATCCGCCATGTCGCCAGGTTGACGGCAAATGGGCGGAATCCGTAGGCAAAGCGCTAAGACATGTTTTCTGAAGTTGGAAACCGATTTTGGAACAAAACATGCGTGAAAACAAAAGATTGAAGCGCAACACGCTTTAGAAAACGGGCCAAGTACCCGGGAAAGGATCGGAATGATGGCAAGCCTCGGCGGAGACAATTCTCAAGCCGAAGGGGCTGAAGTCCGTCACGTTCCGGTGCTGATTGCCGAAGTGATCGACGCCCTGAAGCCTGTATCCGGTGCAGTGATTGTCGATGGGACATTCGGTGCCGGTGGTTATACGCGCCGCATTCTGGAAACGGGAGCAGACGTGATCGCGATTGACCGCGATCCGACGGCAATCGAAGCCGGGAAAGCGATGGAAAAGCAGTTTCTGGGCAGGCTCAATCTGGTCGAGTCCCGGTTTTCCGCTCTTGATGAAGCGGTTGCGCAGGTTAGGGAAGCGGGAGAGAAGGTGGACGGCGTTGTGCTCGACATTGGCGTATCGTCGATGCAGATCGATGAGGCCGAGCGCGGCTTTTCCTTCCAGAAGGATGGCCCACTCGACATGCGCATGTCGAAAAAAGGGCCAAGCGCTGCCGATGTGGTCAACCGTCTCAAGACTGGCGATCTCGCCCGCATCTTCAATTTTCTCGGCGAGGAACGCCATGCGGGCCGCATCGCGCGTATGATCGACAAGCGCCGCACGGCACAGCCTTTCACGCGCACACTCGATCTTGCCAATGCCATCGAAACGCTTGTGGGACGTAATCCGAAGGATCGTATCCATCCGGCGACACGGGTTTTTCAGGCGCTGCGCGTCTATGTGAATGATGAGCTGGGCGAACTGGCGCGGGCACTGCTTGCTGCCGAACGTATCCTGAAACCGGGTGGTCGGCTGGTTATCGTGACCTTCCATTCGCTGGAAGATCGCATGGTGAAGCGTTATTTCGCTGACCGCGCGGGCGGCAGTGCCGGATCGCGTCATCTGCCGGAAACGCATGTCCGTCTGCCAAGCTTTACACCCGCGGTCAAGGGGGCTGTCGGCCCGACGGCTGAGGAAGAAGAACGAAACCCGCGCGCGCGCTCGGCAAAGCTGCGCGCAGGGATCAGGACGGAAAACCCGCCACTGGAAGACGATCTATCGCTTTTCGGGCTGCCGAAACTGCCCGAAACGAACGAACTGGCCCGGAGTTAAACGAGTGCTGCGTACTTTCGACATCATCATGATAGCGGCGATGCTGGTGGCGGCGACTGTCACCTACACGATCAAATATGACGCGGAAAAGCAGATCGCGGTCATCGGCAAGCTGAAGCGACAGATCAACTCCGAGAAGGACACGATCACTCTTCTGCGCGCAGATTGGGCTTTGATGACCCAGCCTGGCCGCTTGCAGAGCCTTGTCGGCGTTTACGCGAAGGAATTGAACCTTCAGCCGATTGAGCCGGAACAGCTTGCGCGGGACGTCAACGAAATTCCGGAACGTCCGATTGACGATATTCAGAAGATTATCTCCGGCAGCGACGAATTGCTCGCAAGCGGCGTGCTCGAAAAAGATGCCATCACGACCGGCAGCGTCAAGAAAAGCGGGACGAGGCACTGATCATGCGGCTTGGACTTTTCAGAAAAAAGAATATGCGGGCAGGTGATGTTGAGCCGGTTGGTGATGAAAAGCTGGCCGGCAACATGGCTTTTGTCGGGTCGCGCAAAAAGCATGGTAACCGCGCGCGTAATCGCCTCTGGATGGCCATTGCCTGTTTTGTCGGCATCTATGGGGTGATGGGCGGCAAGCTTATCTATTTCGGCGTTATCGGGGGTGAAAACGAGGATAATACAGGGCCGGCGGTTCACCAGCTGGCGTCGCGCCCCGATATTCTCGATCGCAATGGTGAAATTCTGGCAACCGACATCAAGACGGCTTCGCTCTATGCCGAGCCGCGCAAGATCGTCGATCCCGACGAAACCATTGAAATGCTGTCGACGGTGCTACCCGATCTCGATTGGGAAGCGACATATAAGCGTCTGAAAAGCGGTGCCGGGTTTGTCTGGGTCAAGCGCGGACTGACCCCGAGACAGCAGAGCCAGATCATGGCGCTCGGCGTGCCGGGCATCGGCTTCCGTACGGAAAAGCGCCGCTTTTATCCGGGCGGCCCAACCGCTTCGCACATCCTCGGTCTGGTCAATGTTGACAATCAGGGCATTGCGGGCATGGAGAAATATATCGACAGCCAAGGGCTGACCGACCTGCGTTCCGTGGGTCTGGCGACCGGGCAGTCGCTGGAACCGGTGCGCCTGTCGATCGATATTCGCGTGCAGCACATCATGCGCGACGTGCTGGTCAAGGCCATGGAACGCTACCGGGCGATTGCTGCCGGTGCGGTGGTGCTGAACGTCAAGACCGGCGAGGTGATCGCCATGTCCTCGGTGCCGGATTTCGATCCGAATAACCCGGTCCATGCACTGGACAAGGACCGTCTGAACCGCATGTCGGCAGGCACCTATGAAATGGGCTCAACCATCAAGAGCTTTACCACGGCGATGGCGCTCGATTCCGGAAAGTTCAACCTGCAGTCGAAACTCGACGCCAGCCGTCCGCTGGTATTCGGTCGCCAGACGATCCGCGACTTCCACGGCAAGGGCCGCTGGCTGACATTGCCAGAAGTCTTCATCTTCTCATCCAATATTGGCTCAGGCCGTGAGGCGGATGCAGTCGGCATTGAAGGGCATCGCGCATTCCTGAAGAAGATCGGCCTTCTCGACCGCATGCAGACGGAGCTGCCGGAAGTGGCGCGTCCCGTCGAACCGCGCGTGTGGAAGAAGGTCCATTCCATGACCATTTCGTTCGGCCACGGCATGATGACGACACCGCTGCAGACGGCGGTTGGTGCAGCTGCGCTGATGAATGGCGGCAAGCTGATGGAGCCGACTTTCCTGATGCGTTCGCAGGCTCAGGCCAATCAGGTCGCCAAACAGGTCATTCATCCACAGGTTTCTGCGGATATGCGCTACCTCTATCGCCTCAATGCGACCGCTCAGGGCGGCTCTGGCAAGCGTGCTACGGTTCCGGGTTATCGCGTCGGCGGCAAGACCGGTACGGCGGAAAAAGTCGTGAATGGCCGCTACTCGAAAGACGTGCGCTTCAATGCGTTTCTGGCATCATTTCCGATGGACGATCCGACCTATGTCGTGCTGACCATCATCGATGAACCGAAGCCGGAGGAGGGCAAGTTCAGCGCAACCGCAGGTCTTAATGCAGCGCCGATGGTTTCAGAGATTATCCGCAGATCTGCATCGTTCCTCGGTGTGAAGCCCGATTTCCAACTCGAAGCTCTGCCCGCAACAGTGGAAAATGTCAGCGGCAGGCCTGATTTTCAACAGGAAGTGCCGCCAGCAATGGTTTCCAACGAATACAATTGATTCGCATAAAGCAACCTTTGCAGCGAAACGCGCACAACTGAATCTGGATTTGGTATGACCATGAAATTGAAGGAAATCGCCCTCTTTAAGGAACTGGCCTCCGGCAATGCCGGTGAGGTGGAGATCACCGGCGTGACGTCGGACTCCCGCAAGGTCGAACGCGGTTTTCTTTTCGCAGCGCTGAAGGGCGTAAAGGCGGATGGCGCGGCTTTTGTCGCCGATGCCGTCAAGCGCGGCGCCAGCGCCGTCATCGCAGGCAAGGATACGGCCATCGCCGATGCAGGCGTGCCGGTCCTCCATGTTGGTGATCCGCGGCTTGCACTGGCAGTCGCTGCGGCGCAGTTCTATGGCAAGCAGCCACAAGTTATGGTTGCGGTTACGGGTACCAGCGGCAAGACTTCCGTCGCCTCCTTCACCCGACAGATCTGGGCCTATGCCGGTTTTCCGGCGGCGAATATCGGCACGACCGGCGTATTCTCGCCGACCCGCAGCGATTATAATTCGCTGACCACGCCCGATCCGGTGGAGCTGCATCGTGTTCTGGCGGAGCTTGCCGATGAAGGCGTGACCCATGCGGCCATGGAAGCTTCATCCCATGGTCTCGACCAGCGCCGTCTGGACGGCGTCAAGCTCGCTGCCGGGGCCTTTACCAATCTCGGTCGCGACCATATGGATTATCACGCGACCATTGAGGAATATCTGGGCGCGAAGATGCGCCTCTTCAGCTCGCTTTTGCCGAAGGGCGCGCCAGCCATCATCTTCTCCGACGATCATTTCTCCGCGCAGGCCATTGAGGCGGCAACGCGTGCTGGATGCGACGTGAAAACGGTTGGACGGAAAGGCAATTTCATTGCCCTCAAGCGGGTAGAGCATGAGCGTTTCCGCCAGCATGTTGAAGTGCGTATCGGCGACGATATCTTTGAGATCGAACTGCCGCTCGCCGGAGATTTTCAGGTCGCGAATGCGCTGGTTGCTGCAGGGCTTGCCATGGTTACGGGCGTTCCGGCTGCAGCTGCGATGCGTGCCTTGGCGCTCCTGAAAGGCGCACCGGGACGACTCGATCTCGTCGGCGCGACGGAAGATGGCGCCCCGGCCTATGTCGATTACGCCCATAAGCCCGAGGCACTGGAAAATGTTCTGACTTCCGTGCGCCCGTTTACGACGGGCCGGGTGATCGTTGTTTTCGGTTGCGGTGGCGACCGCGACAAGGGCAAGCGTCCGATCATGGGTGAGATCGCCTCGCGACTGGCGGATGTGGCGATCGTCACGGACGACAATCCGCGTTCGGAGGTTCCAGCCCAAATCCGCTCCGAAATCATGGCGGCGGCACCGGGCGCAACTGAAATCGGTGATCGTCGTGAAGCGATCTTTACCGCCGTTTCCATGATGCAGCCGGGTGATACGCTGGTCGTTGCAGGCAAGGGGCACGAAGAAGGGCAGATTGTCGGCAATATTACCTTGCCATTCTCGGATCATGCGGAAGTAGCCGCCGCCCTTGCTGCCCGTCTTGAGGAGCGCTCGGAATGAGTGACTGGCTCTGGACATCCAACGATATGGTTGAAGCCATGGAAGGCAGGCCCTTCGGCAACCTTCCCGGCGGCATAACCGGTATCTCAATCGACAGCCGTTCGCTGAAACCGGGCGAGGCGTTCTTTGCCATCAAGGGCGAACAATTCGACGGGCATGATTTCGTAACTTCTGCGATGGCTGCTGGTGCGGGTCTTCTCGTGGTGGCTGAGCATCGTCTACCCGCATTCGGCAATTCCAAAGTGCCGATGATCGTGGTCGAGGATGTGCTTGAGGCCCTGACCAAGCTCGGTATTGCCTCGCGGGCCCGCTCGAAGGCGCAGATCATCGCGGTGACTGGTTCCGTCGGCAAGACGACGACCAAGGAAGCCCTGCGCCATGTGCTTTCCGAAGTCGGCAAGGTCCACGCTTCTGTGGCGTCGTTCAACAATCATTGGGGCGTGCCGCTGACGCTTGCGCGCATGCCTGCCGATACGGATTACGGCGTCTTCGAAATTGGCATGAACCATCATGACGAAATTCGTCCGCTGGTGAGGATGGTGCGCCCGCATGTGGCGCTGATTACGCTGATTGCACCGGCGCATCTTGGCCACTTTTCCAATCTGGAAGAAATCGCCGTCGCCAAGGCGGAGATTTTCGAAGGCATCGTGCCGGGCGGCTATGCGCTTCTCAATCGCGACGACAAGCGTTTCAGGCAGCTGGAAGAACTGGCCGAAAAGGCCGGTGTCGAGCATATCGTCACCTTCGGCGAGAATGCCCGCGCCGACTACCGCCTGCGCGAAGTGAAGTTGCACCCAACCTGCTCGTGCATGACGGTGAAGATCGGCACGCATGAGGCTGCGGTCAAGGTCGGGATGCCGGGCCGCCATATCGTGCAGAACATGCTTGCCGTGCTGGGTGCCGCTGATCTGGTCGGGGCCGATATCGCCAAGGTGATGATGGCCATGGCGACACTTTCTGCCGAAGGCGGTCGCGGCGCGCGCCACGTGCTGCAACATCCCGAGGGCACGTTCACGCTGATCGACGAGAGCTACAACGCGAACCCGACCTCGATGCGCGCAGCCCTGTCGCTGCTGCATTCGACGACACCGGAAGGCTCGCGTGGCCGTCGCATTGCTGTTTTGGGGGACATGCTGGAGCTTGGCCGCCAGTCGGGCAAACTTCACGCCGATCTGGCGCGCCCGATTGTGGATGCCGAAGTTAATGCGCTTTTTATCGGTGGACCGGACATGTCGGCACTTAAAAATGCCTTGCCGATTGAAATTCAGACCGAGTACAGGCAAAGCACCGACGAATTGTTGCCGCTGGTGATCAAGGCGGTCCGTCCGGGCGATGTCATCATGGTGAAATCGTCGAAGGGGATCGGCTTTTCCAAAATTGTCAAGGCGCTGATCAGCCAGTTTCCGCCGGTGGAACCCGCGGAGTAAGCGGTATTTGAGGGATTTTTCTCTACATGTTGATGCTTCTCACCTTCTTCGCCGAACATATGACACCGCTCAATGTGTTCCGCTACATTACTTTCCGCACCGGCGGCGCGATGATTACATCGGCGTTGATCGTGTTCCTGTTCGGCCCGTCGATCATCAATTCGCTGCGGGTGCGTCAGGGGAAAGGCCAGCCGATCCGCGCTGACGGTCCGCAGACCCACTTCAAGAAGGCCGGTACGCCCACCATGGGTGGTCTCATGATCATGACCGGCATCCTTGTGTCGTGCCTGCTCTGGGCCAATCTCTCAAGCGTCTATGTCTGGGTCGTGCTGATGGTCACGGTCGGTTTTGGCGCTATCGGCTTCTATGATGATTATCTCAAGGTGACGAAGCAGTCCGACAAGGGCTTTTCCGGCAAGGCGCGTCTTGGCATCGAATTCCTGATCGCCGCTGTTGCTGCTTTCGTCATTATGCGGGCAGGGCAGGAGCCATTCTCGTCGTCGCTAACATTCCCGTTTGCCAAGCAGTTCGTCATCAATCTGAGCTGGTTCTTCATTCCGTTTGCCGCCTTCGTCATGGTTGGCGCAGGCAACGCCGTAAACCTGACCGATGGTCTCGACGGGCTTGCAATCGTGCCGGTCATGGTGGCTGCAGCCTCCTTCGGCTTCATCGCCTATCTTTCCGGTAATGCGATCTTCGCCGACTATCTGCAGATCCATTTCGTACCAGGCACAGGTGAACTTGCTGTGGTTCTTGGTGCTGTTATCGGCGCGGGACTTGGCTTCCTGTGGTTCAACGCGCCTCCCGCGGCTATCTTCATGGGCGATACGGGTTCGCTGGCGCTGGGTGGTATGCTCGGCACGGTTGCGGTTGCGACGAAGCACGAAATCGTCCTCGCCATCATCGGCGGCCTGTTTGTCATGGAGGCCCTTTCCGTCATCATTCAGGTCGGCTCCTTCAAGCTGACCGGCAAGCGCGTCTTCCTCATGGCGCCTATCCACCACCATTTTGAAAAGAAGGGCTGGACCGAGAGCCAGGTCGTGATCCGGTTCTGGATCGTTGCGATCATTCTCGCGATGATTGGCCTTTCAACCTTGAAGCTCAGATAACAGGCATATCGAATGATCCCGATCACCGCCCTCAAGGATAAGACAGTCGCCCTTTTCGGACTGGGCGGGTCGGGCATTGCGACCGCCAAGGCCATTCTTGCGGGCGGCGCAAAGATCATTGCATGGGATGACAATCCAGACAGCGTTGCCCGTGCCCAGAGCGCGGGTATTGCCACAGGCGATCTTCGGCAGGCTGACTGGTCACAATTTGCGGCTTTCGTGCTTTCGCCGGGCGTTCCGCTGACGCATCCAAAGCCGCACTGGACTGTCGATCTGGCCCATGCCGCAGGTGTCGAAATCATCGGCGATGTGGAGCTGTTCGTCCGCGAGCGCCGTCACATTGCTCCCGATTGCCCTTTCATTGCCATTACCGGCACCAACGGCAAATCGACGACCACCGCCTTGATTGCCCATATCATCAAGGCTTCCGGCCGGGATATGCAGCTGGGCGGCAATATCGGCACGGCAATCCTGACGCTGGAGCCCCCGCAGACAAATCGCTTCTATGTGGTCGAGTGCTCATCCTACCAGATCGACCTCGCGCCATCGCTGAACCCGACGGCGGGCATCCTGCTCAATCTGACGCCGGATCATCTAGACCGTCATGGCTCGATGGAAAACTATGCCGCGATCAAGGAACGTCTGGTGGCCGCGAGCGACACGGCGATCATCGGCGTTGACGATCCTTACTGCGAAGCCATTGCGGACCGGCTTTATCGTGGCGGCGTAAATGTCGTGCGGATTTCCAAGGAAAAGCGGCTTGGCAAAGGTTATTTTGCTGACGGCGCAAAGCTCTTCTGGGCGCAGGATGGGGAAATCGACGAAATCGCTTCGCTGGAAGGTATCGGTTCGCTGCGCGGTGCGCACAATGCGCAGAATGCGCTTGCAGCCATTGCGGCCTGTCTGTCGGTGGGCTTAAGCCTTGAAGAAATTCATGCCGGGTTGAAGAGTTTCCCCGGTCTGGCCCATCGCATGGAACAGGTCGGCCATCGCGGCAAAGTCCTGTTCGTCAACGATTCCAAGGCGACAAATGCGGAAGCAACTGCTCCGGCATTGTCGTCCTTTCCACAGAACATCTACTGGATTGCAGGTGGTGTGCCGAAAGCTGGCGGGATTGCCTCGCTGGCCGGGTTCTTCCCGCGAATTGCCAAGGCCTATCTGATTGGTGAAGCCGCAGCGCAGTTTGCCGCAACGCTTGGCGACGCAGCGCCGTTCGAGATTTCCGACACGCTTGCGGTTGCCGTCGAACACGCGGCCCACGATGCTGGTAACGATGCTGCTCCCGAGCCGGTCGTGCTGCTGTCGCCCGCTTGCGCGAGCTTCGACCAGTTCCAGAATTTTGAAAAACGCGGCGATGCATTCCGCAGCGCTGTTCTGGCGCTTCCGGGTGTTGAGCCGATAGGAGGAAAAAGCTGATGGTAAGCCGTGTCGATCGCGGTCCTGTCGCCAATTGGTGGTGGACAATAGACCGCTTCTTCCTCGCTGCATGTCTTGCTCTGATGGGGCTTGGCATTCTGCTGTCATTCGCCGCAAGTCCTGCCGTGGCCCAGCGCATCGGCCTCGACAGTTTCCATTTCGTTGAACGTCAGATTTTCTTCATGCTTCCGGCGGTGGCCGTCATGATCGGCGTGTCGTTTCTGTCGCCGCGCCAGATCAGGCGATTTGCTTTGATCCTGCTTGGCATTTCGCTTGTGTTGATGGTTGCCGCCCTGTTTTTCGGCATCGAAGTGAAGGGCGCGCGGCGTTGGGTCAATCTTGCGGGTATCTCCATCCAGCCGTCGGAATTCATGAAACCCGCCTTTGTGGTGGTTTGCGCTTGGCTGTTTTCGGAACGTGAACGCGGTGGAGACATGCCCGGCAATTTTCTAGCCATGCTGCTTTTCGGCACCGTAGCCGCTCTGCTCGTTCTCCAGCCTGACCTTGGCCAGACAATGCTGACCACAGGCACATGGGGAGCGATGTTCTTCCTCGCGGGACTGCCGATGTTCTGGATTCTGGTTCTCGGTGGCCTTGCGGTTTGCGGTGGTGTTTCAGCCTATTTCATGTTCGATCACGTTGCTGGGCGTATCAATCGGTTCATGACGGGCGAGGGCGATACGTTTCAGGTTGATGCCGGTCGCGAAGCGATCCTGCGCGGCGGCTGGTTCGGACAAGGTCCGGGCGAAGGAACCGTGAAGCGGATCATTCCGGACAGCCACACCGACTTCATTTTCTCGGTTGCGGCGGAAGAATACGGCATCATTCTGTGCATGATTATCATGCTGCTGTTTGCCTTCATCGTCGTGCGCGGTCTTTCGATTGCACTGCGTGAGCGTGATCCGTTCACCCGTCTGGCCGTTTCGGGAATCGTCATTCTGTTCGGCTTCCAGTCGATCATCAATATGGCCGTGAACCTGCATCTTATGCCTGCAAAAGGAATGACCCTGCCGTTTATTTCCTATGGCGGTTCCTCGCTCATCGCCATTGCCATCACGATGGGTATTCTTCTGGCTCTGACGCGCCGCCGTCCGGAAGCGCGTATGACCCATACGGTCAGCATGGGCACCGATGTGAACAGGCGCATTCCGGCTTTGTGAGGGCAATATGGGGAAAGGCGTAATCGTACTGGCCGCCGGTGGAACAGGCGGCCATCTCTTTCCAGCGGAAGCGCTGGCGCATGAATTGAAGGCACGCGGATGGGACGTCCATCTGGCGACCGATGCGCGCGCGCAGCGTTTCGCGGGTGCCTTCGCGGAAGACCATGTCCACGTCATTCGTTCGGCGACAATTGCAGGCCGCAATCCGTTAGCGCTCATGAAGACGTTCTGGTCGCTGTGGCAGGGCAATCTCGATTCCCGCAAACTGTTTCGTCGGCTGAAACCGAAGCTGGTTGCAGGCTTTGGCGGATATCCGACGCTGCCGCCGCTCTATGCCGCGAGCAACATGCAGATTCCGACCATGGTCCACGAGCAGAACGCCGTCATGGGCCGCGCCAATAAAGGGCTTGCAGGTCGCGTGAAAGCAATTGCTGGTGGTTTTCTGCCCGAGACCGGCGGGGCCTATGCCGAAAAGACGGTCACGACTGGCAATCCGGTGCGTCCGCCAGTTCTCGCCGCTGCCGGAACGCCCTACAAACCGGTCAAGGCGGATGAACGTTTCCGGCTGCTGGTTTTTGGCGGCAGTCAGGGCGCGCAGTTCTTTTCAACAGCCATTCCCGCTGCCGTGGCCTTGCTGTCCGAGAAAGACCGGGCGCGGCTGCTGATTACCCAGCAGGCGCGCAAGGAAGACGAAGCCGCCGTGCGGGAAGCTTACAAGAAGCTGGGTATTCCTGCCGATGTCGCGCCGTTTTTCAACGATATGCCGGCACGCATGGCGGATGCCCAGTTCGTGATTTCGCGCTCCGGCGCTTCGACCGTTTCCGAGATCACGGTGATTGGCCGTCCGGCAATGCTGGTGCCGTTTCCGCATGCGCTCGATCATGATCAGGCGGCGAATGCGGCAGCGCTTGCGGCTGTCGGCGGTGGCGAGGTCGTGCGCCAGTCGGAATTGTCGCCCGAACGGCTGGCGACGATACTTCAGGCGGCGATGAATCAGCCGGAGCGCCTCGAAGCACAAGCAAAAGCTGCAAAAAGCGTTGGTAAGCCGGATGCAGCGCGGTTGCTTGCTGATCTGGCAGAGGCTATTGCAGCGGGTAAATCAGTTCAGGAATTCAAAGAAGGAACTCGGCCATGAAAATGCCGCTGAATATCGGGCTTGTCCATTTCATCGGAATTGGCGGCATCGGCATGAGCGGTATTGCCGAAGTGCTGCATAATCTTGGCTATCATGTGCAGGGCTCGGATCAGTCCGACAGCGCCAATGTACAGCGCCTGCGTGAAAAAGGCATTGAGGTCTTTGTCGGCCACAAGGCTGAAAACATCGGCGATGCCGAGGTTGTTGTCGTTTCGACGGCGATCAAGAAGAATAATCCCGAGCTGGTTGCTGCACGCGAAAAGCTGCTGCCCATTGTGCGCCGTGCTGAAATGCTGGCCGAACTGATGCGCTTCCGTCATGCGGTCGCGATTGGCGGTACGCATGGCAAGACCACCACAACGTCGATGGTTGCCGCATTGCTTGATGCAGGCCACCTTGATCCGACCGTCATCAATGGCGGTATCATCAACGCCTATGGCACCAATGCCCGTATGGGCGACGGCGACTGGATGGTGGTGGAAGCAGATGAAAGCGATGGAACCTTCCTGAAGCTGCCAGCGGATATTGCGGTTATCACCAATATCGATCCGGAACATCTCGATCATTACGGCAATTTCGACAATGTGCGCGCGGCTTTCGGGCAGTTTGTCGAGAATGTTCCGTTCTATGGCTTTGGCGTGATGTGCCTTGACCATCCCGAAGTGCAGGCTCTGGTGAGCCGCATCGAAGATCGCCGCATTGTGACTTATGGCCAAAACCCGCAGGCCGATGTGCGTTTCGTCAATCATCGCATGGACGGCGCAGTGAGCCTGTTCGATGTTGTGATCCGTTCCCGCAAGGGTGAGGCGACTGAGATCAAGGATCTGCGCCTGCCGATGCCGGGCCAGCACAACGTATCCAATGCGACGGCAGCAATCGCTGTTGCGCACGAACTGGGTATCTCTGCCGACGATATTCGTCGCGGCCTCGGCTCGTTCGGCGGTGTGAAGCGGCGCTTTACCCATACCGGCACATGGAATGGCGTCGAGATATTCGACGATTACGGCCATCACCCGGTTGAAATCCGCGCCGTGCTGAAAGCGGCGCGTGAGGCCACGAAGGGGCGTGTGGTTGCCATCGTGCAGCCGCACCGTTTCACGCGTCTGGCTAGCCTGTTCGACGAATTCGCGGCATGTTTCAACGATGCCGATACGGTCATCGTGGCGCCGGTCTATACGGCAGGCGAAGATCCGATCGAAGGCGTCAATTCCGAGGCGCTCGTATCGCGCATCAAAACCGCAGGTCATCGCGATGCGCGCTATGCCAGTGGTCCAGAGGCGCTGGCGCCATTGGTTGCGTCGATTACAGAGCCGGGCGACTTCGTGGTCTGCCTCGGCGCAGGCAATATCACGCAGTGGGCCTACGCACTGCCGAAGGAACTGGCAGAACAGGGTAAGAAGTAAGATGGAAAGCGGCGAGACGCTTCTCAAGAAGCTCGACGGCAAACTGTCGGGCCTGCGTGGTCGGCTGACGCCCGATGCGGGTATGGACAAGATCACCTGGTTCCGCGCTGGCGGACCGGCGCAGGTTCTGTTCCAGCCTGCCGACGAGGAAGATCTCTCCGCATTTCTGAAAGCCGTGCCGGAAGAAATACCGCTCCTTGTGGTGGGCATCGGCTCCAATCTGCTCGTGCGCGATGGCGGAGTTCCAGGCTTTGTCGTGCGGCTTTCTGCAAAAGGTTTCGGCGAAGTCGAACAGGTTTCCGACACGCGGCTGCGGGCAGGGGCGGCAACGCCTGACAAGCGTGTGGCCGCAGCGGCGCTGGAAGCAGGGCTGGCAGGTTTTCATTTCTATCATGGCATACCCGGCGGTATTGGCGGCGCTTTGCGCATGAATGCTGGCGCAAACGGTGTCGAAACGCGCGAGCGCGTGGTGGAAGTGCGTGCGCTCGACCGCAAGGGCGAGGTGCATGTGCTGTCCAATGCCGATATGGGTTATGCCTATCGCCATTCCTCGGCGTCGCCGGACCTGATCTTCACCTCGGTCCTGTTTGAGGGCGTACCGGGCGAGCGCGAGGAGATCCGCCGTGCGATGGACGAAGTGCAGCATCATCGCGAGACAGTGCAGCCAGTGCGTGAAAAGACTGGCGGCTCGACCTTCAAGAATCCGGAAGGCACATCGGCTTGGAAGGAAATCGACAAGGCAGGCTGTCGCGGTTTGCGTGTTGGCGGCGCACAGATGTCCGAAATGCACTGCAATTTCATGATCAATACCGGCACTGCAACGGGGCATGATCTGGAGACTTTGGGTGAGACGGTTCGCGCCAAAGTTTTCGAAAATTCGGGCATTCGCCTTCACTGGGAAATCAAACGTCTCGGTTTGTTCCGCGAGGGTGAGCCGGTTGAAGAGTTTTTGGGAAAATTCTAATAAAAAAGTTGCCCGGATTTTCTACCTGAAATTCCGGGCTTTTTTGCCCTCACAAGCGAAGCCTAAGCTTCGTCCTGTCCTATAGGGACTTGCCACGGAATCAATCCTCTGATTCTTTAGGGTTAACCACACAGTGATTTGATTCGGCAGGATTTTCCTGCCGCGGGTGCCTGCGGCCTGTGCTGCTGGGTTGTCTGGACTCTGTTTAATCGATGCGCAGGGGATTGCGCAGAGGGGATGCTAACATGACGGGAAAGCACGTCGCCGTTTTGATGGGCGGTTTCTCTTCGGAGCGTCCGGTCAGCTTGTCCTCCGGAACGGCTTGCGCTTCGACCCTTGAAGAGCGTGGCTATCGCGTTACGCGTGTTGATGTGGATCGCAATGTTGCCAGCGTTCTTGCCGAGTTGAAACCTGATGTTGCGTTCAATGCGCTGCATGGCCCTTTCGGTGAGGATGGTGCTATTCAGGGTGTTCTCGAATATCTCCAGATTCCCTACACGCATTCGGGTGTACTTGCTTCGGCGCTCGCCATGGACAAGGATCGCGCCAAGAAGGTTGCAGCTGCTGATGGCGTTACTGTTGCTCCCTCGCTTCTGCTCAACCGTTTTGAAATCGGTACAGAGCATCCGATGGAGCCGCCTTACGTGGTCAAGCCGGTCCGTGAAGGTTCGAGCTTTGGTGTTGTGATCGTTAAGGAGGACCAGACGCATCCGCCGCAAATCATCGGTTCGGCTGAGTGGAGCTACGGTGCCGAGGTTCTGGTCGAAAAATACATTCCCGGTCGGGAATTGACCTGCGCGGTGATGGGTGATCGCGTCATGGATGTGTGCGAGATCATTCCGGTGGGACATCAGTTCTACGACTATGATTCAAAATATGTTGCAGGCGCGTCATCTCACGTGTGTCCGGCAAAAATTTTACCAAATATTTACCAAAAAATACAAACAATGGCCCTTACGGCGCATCGGGCAATCGGGTGTCGGGGCGTAAGCCGGTCGGACTTCCGTTTCGATGACCGTTTCTCCGAAGATGGCGAAGTTATCTGGCTGGAAATCAATACCCAGCCGGGGATGACTCCTACCTCGCTCGTGCCTGATATCGCCAAGGCGGCGGGTATCTCTTTCGGTGAATTGTTGAGTTGGATGGTGGAGGACGCGTCTTGTTTGCGTTGAACGGAAAATCGGATGGATATGGGCGCTCGGGCGCGATGCGGGATGCATCGGGTGTGATGAATGCTGCTTTTGTCCTGCCGCGCTTCCTGCGCAAGCCGTTCCGCTTTGCCGTCCGTCTCTTCCAGGGCAATGTCAATATTCCACGCCATGCCGGTACCGTCGGCATGCTGGGTTTTCTCGGTGCGACCGGCCTTTATGGCATGGCGGTCGGCGGGCATACGCCCGAGGTCGTCAAGGCGACTGCGTCCACACTCGGTTTCGCAATTGAGGACGTGAAAGTCGTAGGCAACAACGAAACTTCCGACATCGATATTCTGGGTCAACTCAATCTCGACGGCGAAACGTCTCTGGTCGGTCTGAGTGCCGAGGAGGCGCGGCAGTCCATTGATAAGCTGCCTTGGGTTGAAAGTGCGGAAGTGCGCAAGGTTTATCCGGGTACTGTTCTCGTCTCGCTTCAGGAGCGCAAGGCTTTTGCGATCTGGCAGAACGACAAGGAACTTTCATTGATCGATGCGGCGGGCGATACCATCGTTCCGTTCCGTCCTGGCCGTTATAATGCACTGCCTCTCGTTGTGGGCGATGGTGCCGAGAAAAAGGTCAAGGGTTTCGTCGACGAGATTGCTGCCTATCCCGGTCTGGCCGGAAAGGTTCGCGCTTATATCCGCGTTGGCGACCGTCGCTGGGACCTTCTTCTGGACAATGGCGTGCGCATCATGTTGCCGGAAGACGATCCGTTGAAGGCGCTGGCGCAGGTCGAAAAGCTCGATCAGGAAAAGCATCTTTTGTCGCGCGATATCGCTGCGGTCGATCTTCGTCTCGACGACCGCGTGACGGTTCAATTGTCTGCAAGTGGCATGGAGCAGCGCCAGAAGTTCCTGGCGGAGCGTAAAAAGGAACTATCCCGCACGGGGAAGCGCGTATGAGTATTCTGGGCGGCAAGGGATCATCACAAGGCGGAACTGCAGGGCGCAAGGTGCGCCTGTTAACGGTTCTGGATGTCGGGTCGAGCAAAGTTTCCTGTGTCATCGCACGACTGCGTCCGCATGAAGGCGGCGCGCTGCTGCCGGGTCGCACGCACCGTATGGAAGTACTGGGCATCGGTCACCAGCGTTCGCGCGGCGTCAAGTCGGGCGTCATCATCGATCTGGATGCGGCTGAGCAGTCGATCCGTCTTGCTGTCGATGCAGCAGAACGCATGGCTGGCCTGACCGTTGATAGTCTCATCGTCAATATTTCGGCTGGTCGCCTCAAGAGCGAAACCTTTACCGCGAGCGTCAATCTTGGCGGTCATGAGGTTGAGCAGACAGATATTCGCCGCGTACTGGCCGCTGGCGCCAAGCAGGCGCTTGCTGCTGAACGCCACCTCGTTCACTCGCTGCCGGTTGGCTACACGCTTGACGGTGAGCGCGGTATTCGCGATCCGCTTGGTATGCTGGGCGACAGCCTCGGCGTCGATATGCATGTGCTGACGGCTGATGCGGCTCCGCTGCGCAATCTCGAGCTTTGCATCAATCGCTGCCATTTGTCCGTGGAAGCCATCGTTGCGACGCCTTATGCGAGCGGCCTTGCAGCTCTTGTCGGTGATGAAGCTGAAATGGGGGCGGCCTGCATTGATATGGGCGGCGGCACGACAACGATTTCCGTCTTCTCCGAAGGCAAGTTCATTCACGCCGATGCAGTGGCCATCGGTGGCAATCACGTGACGATGGACGTGGCTCGCGGCTTCTCCACCCGGATGGAAGACGCTGAGCGCCTCAAGGTCATGTACGGCTCTGCTCTGCCGAGCGCTGCCGATGATCGAGACCTTATTTCTGTTCCGCCCATCGGTGACGATGAACGGGACGTACCCAATCAATATCCGCGCTCGGTACTGACGCGGATTATCCGTGCAAGAGTGGAAGAGACGCTTGAACTGGTGCGCGACAGGCTCAACCAGTCAGGTCTTGGACATATTGTCGGCAAGCGTGTGGTTCTGACCGGCGGCGCAAGCCAGCTGCCAGGAATGCCAGAGGCAGCCAGGCGAATTCTTGCAAGAAATGTACGAATCGGGCGTCCTCTAGGAATAGCGGGATTGCCTGAGGCGGCTAAGGGGGCAGCTTTTGCCGCGACCGTCGGACTTCTGATTTACCCGCAGGTGGCGGGGATAGAAGAGCGGTCGGTGAAAGCAGCTTCCTCCGGTCTCATGACCGGTACGGGTGGGCGCATTCAACGTGTCAGCCAATGGCTGAGAGAGAGTTTTTGAGTAAGCATTGAGTGAACTGTTGAAGCAGCGTGTTGAATTAGCATGTCGACTTTTTGGGGCGTGACCATCTGGGTAACAACCAATCCACACCGCGGTGGCGAAGCGGTGGTAAGGCTTAAGAGGAACAAGGACCTATGACTATCAATCTGCAAAAGCCGGATATCACCGAGCTGAAGCCTCGCATCACCGTATTCGGTGTCGGCGGTGGCGGTGGCAATGCGGTCAACAACATGATCAATGCCGGTCTGCGCGGCGTGGATTTTGTCGTAGCCAACACCGACGCTCAGGCTTTGACGATGTCGAAGTCCGAACGCATGATCCAGCTTGGCGCTGCTGTCACAGAAGGCCTTGGTGCTGGTTCCCAGCCAGAGGTTGGTCGCGCGGCTGCTGAAGAATGCATCGACGAAATCGTCGATCATCTGAACGGCACGCATATGTGCTTCGTGACTGCCGGCATGGGCGGCGGTACCGGTACGGGTGCAGCTCCGGTCGTGGCACGCGCTGCCCGTGAACGCGGCATTCTCACCGTTGGTGTCGTGACCAAGCCTTTCCATTTCGAAGGCGCCCGTCGCATGAAGACGGCCGACCTCGGCATCGAAGAACTGCAGAAGAATGTCGATACGCTCATCGTCATTCCGAACCAGAACCTGTTCCGCATCGCCAACGACAAGACCACCTTCGCCGATGCTTTCGCAATGGCTGACCAGGTGCTCTATTCGGGCGTTGCCTGCATCACCGACCTGATGGTCAAGGAAGGCCTCATCAATCTCGACTTCGCCGACGTTCGTTCGGTGATGCGCGAAATGGGCAAGGCCATGATGGGTACAGGCGAAGCTTCCGGTGAAGGCCGTGCAATGGCTGCCGCCGAAGCTGCAATCGCCAACCCGCTGCTCGACGAAACCTCAATGCGCGGCGCGAAGGGCCTCCTGATCTCGATCACCGGTGGTCGCGACATGACCCTGTTCGAAGTCGACGAAGCTGCTACGCGTATTCGCGAGGAAGTCGATCCGGATGCGAATATTATCCTTGGCGCAACCTTCGACGAAGGTCTCGAAGGCGTCATCCGCGTTTCTGTCGTCGCTACCGGTATCGATAAGCAGTTAGGAGACGCGGCGCCTGCGCCGCTGGAATTTCGCCAGCCGGTAAAGCAGACGGCTCAGGCAAAGCCGATGGCTCCGCATGGCGCACTTCGTCCTCCGGTCGTTGAGCAGCCGCGTCAGGTTGACCCGATCGCCCAGGCAATCCAGTCCGCCGAAGCTGAAATTCCAGCCGCACCGGCAGCGCCTGCCGCTTCCGCCGAGCCGGAATTCCGTCCGCAGAGCCGCATCTTCCAGGCTCCGGCACCGGAATCCTTCGAGCGTGCTCCGGTTGCCCGTGCACCGATGCCGCAGGCTCCGGCAGGCCATCAGGCCGTGCAGCCGCAGGCCTACCAGCAGCCACAGATGCATGAACAGCCGGTTCGTGAACCGCGCCCGGCTCCGCGTATGCCTGCCGTGTCTGATTTCCCGCCGGTTGCACAGGCTGAAATCAATGCCCGTCGCGCTCCGCAGCAGCCAGCACAAGAAGAGCCGCGCGGTCCGATGAGCCTCCTGAAGCGTCTGACCCACGGCCTGTCGCGTCGCGAGGATGATCAGCCTGCAGCTCGTCTGGAGCCGGCACAGCATCGTGAACCAGGCATGCGTCCGGCCGAACGCCGTGCTCCGCAGCAGGATTCGTCGATCTACGCACCGCGTCGCGGCCAGCTTGACGATCAGGGCCGTCCGCAGCCGCGTGCCGCTTCGGAAGAAGATCAGCTCGAAATCCCGGCCTTTCTGCGCCGTCAGTCGAACTGAGCGTTTCCCGGGTAAATGCATTCAAGGCCCGCCTGTTTCAGGCGGGCCTTTTTTGCTTTTGAGGTACCATCTTGTATGGAGAGTGTTTCGCTTGAGAATCTGTCTCGACGGATGATCGGCGGTGCAGCGGGGGAGGGTGGAATGAACAATCGTTATGGAAATCTTGCCGCCAGAGTTTATCAGCTGGACAAGCCTGTGGGCCGATCTTTTGGCGATATCGAACTTTACCGTGATTTACTAGCCGGCATTTCAGGCCCCATCCTGGAGCCTGCCGTCGGCAACGGGCGCATGCTCGTCCCGCTGCTGGAATCGGGGCTTGAAGTTCATGGCTTCGACACCTCGCCGGAAATGCTGGCCTATTGCGAGAGCGCCTGCAGAGCGCGCGGCTTGACGGCCAATCTCAGTCAGCAGAGTTTTTCCGATTTCATGTTCGACAGGACGTTTTCTGCTGTCATCGTTCCTGCTGGCTCGATCCAGCTTGTGACTGACATAAAAGAAGCAATCGCGGTTCTGCGGAGGTTCCATGACGCTCTGGAGGAGGGGGGACGGCTCATTCTCGATCTCGATTCCATTCGCTGGCTCAGTGCTCCTGCGGGAGCGATGCGGCATTGGGAGGACGGCGACGATATGCTCACATTGCAGGAAGAGCGGTTGGAGACGGACTTTGCAAACCAGACGACGACCTCTCTGCTACGTTATGAACATTGGAGTAACGGCAAGCTCGTCAACACCGAAATCGAAACCTTCGCTCTCCGTTTATGGGGTATATGGGAAATGGAACTTGCTCTGTGTGCTGCTGGCTTCCAATCCTCGAAGGTGCATGCCAGCTATAAATGCGATGGCGTCATTACGCCGGATAGCGAAATGTTCACTTTCGAGGCTCTGAAAGGCTGAATATCGCGCTCTTTGTAATCTGACGTTAAAAAGCGTGATTTTGTTCAAGCCACGCAAATTATTATTTTAATTGAAACAGGGTATGGTTCGGGCCGCACAAGTTTGTGAACCTTCTGTATTTCCTGTCGCAATTTTAGCTATATCTATCCATATAGACGCAAAGAATTGCGAAATGGGCTGTGTTGAAATTCCGTTTGAACGGCCTGCATTCATTTTATTCAGCAGATTGGAACTGTCTTGAGCGCTTATCAAAGGACAATTGGTCGTGCGGTCACGCTTTCAGGCGCCGGCGTTCATGGCGGGGCTCCGGCTTCGGCGACGTTTTTTCCGGCCGATGCCGATACGGGTATCTTGTTTCAGCGGTCAGACCTGAAGGGCCAGGCGCCGAAAGTGCGCGCCCATGTTTCACAGATTGGCGCAACTGACCTTTGCACGTCGCTTGGACCGAAAGAGACCAAGATTGATACGGTCGAGCATCTGATGGCGGCGATCGCTGCCTTGGGTATCGATAATCTTGTTGTGGAAGTCGACGGACCTGAGGTTCCCATTCTTGACGGTACTTCTGCACGCTTTATCGAAGCTTTCGATGAGGCGGGTATCGTCACGCAGGAAGCGAAGCGACGCTTCATCCGTATTCTGAAAACTGTCCGCGTCGAAGCTGGCGGCTCCTGGGGTGAATTTCGTCCCTTCGCAGGTACACGGTTTGAGGTCGAGATCGACTTCGAATGCCCGCTGATCGGGCGACAGAAATTTGCAGATGATGTGGACGAAGCGACCTTCCGCAAGGAGCTTTCCACTGCGCGTACCTTCGGCTTCATGAAGGATGTGGAACGGCTCTGGGCATCAGGCCATGCGCTTGGCTCCTCACTCGATAATTCTCTTGTCATCGGTGACGATAATTCGGTCATCAACCCCGGCGGTTTGCGTTTCAAGGACGAATTCGTTCGTCACAAGACGCTTGATGCCGTTGGTGATCTTGCACTGGCGGGCCTTCCGTTCATCGGTTGTTTCCGTTCTTATCGCAGCGGGCATAGACTGAATGCTGAAACGGTGAAGGCACTGCTGTCTGATAAGACGGCTTTCGATATTGTCGAGTCTTCTGGTATTCGTCGGAATTCCAGAGCATCTGATTTTGTTGCGGTGAAGCCGAATATCGCCGCTCCCTGGGCGCTCTAATCTCAAGGAAGAAATGAATATGTATCAGTGCACGGCCTTAATTGGGCCGTGTTCACCGGTTCACCTCGCAATTGAGTCGGTGCGCCGTTCTGCGGTGGATTGATCGGGGAGCATCTACCCATCCGGGTGGTCGATACCGGGGACAATTCACACTGGTTACGCGTTTCATGCGCCGTCCGAGGTTTGTTCGGGCCAAATTTTGGCGATAGATCAGCTAGACGATTGCCGATTTCGCTTGCATGTGGTTTATGGACGACCAAAACGGCGTCAGCTATGTTGGGACATTCGCTGATGCTGAATGATTTGTATGGATGGAGCAGCCGTGCGGTGCTAGAAGCACGCAACTCCAAACAGGAATGACGCTGTCAAAAGGCCGGAGACCGCATGACGAGTTTCAAATTCAAGGGTGTGACGAAAACCGCGCTGCTGACTGGCGCTATCGCCGTTCTTATCCCGCTCGCCGGTTGTGCCAGCAAGGACGACGACATCGATCTCACCAAGTATGTAGAGACGATCGATCCTGCCGACAAAACCTACAATGAAGGTCTCGCCAATCTGGATGCAGGTCGCCTCGATGAAGCCGCGAAGAAGTTCGCTGCCGTCGACCGCCAGCATCCATATACGGAATGGGCGCGCAAGTCGCTTGTGATGGCTGCCTTCACCAACTACCGTAAGGGCAATTACGAAGAAGCGATCTCGATGGCGAAGCGTTACAACACGCTTTACCCGACATCCCCTGAATCGGCCTATGCCTATTACATCATCGGTCTTTCCTACTTCCGCCAGATCCCGGACGTGACCCGCGATCAGGCTGCCAGCCGCCGCGCCATTGCCGCGATGCAGGAAGTGGTCGATCGCTTCCCGGATTCGGAATATACCGACGATGCGAAGGCCAAGATCCGCTTCGCCCGCGATCAGCTCGCCGGCAAGGAAATGCAGGTTGGCCGTTATTATCTGGAACGCAAGGAATATCTGGCCGCCATCAAGCGCTTCCGCGGCGTGGTCGAGGAATATTCCAACACCCGTCAGGTGGAAGAAGCTCTGGCGCGTCTGGTCGAGGCCTATTATGCGCTTGGCCTGACTTCGGAAGCGCAGATGGCCGCTTCGGTTCTCGGCAAGAACTTCCCGGACAGCCAGTGGTACAAGGACAGCTACAAACTGCTGCAGAGTGGTGGTCTTGAGCCGCGCGAAAACGGTGGCTCATGGCTGGCCAAGGCTTCGTCGCTCATCACGGGCGGCGGTTCATAATCAGTTTGAGCCCGACATGCTGTCGCACCTGTCGATCCGCGATATTGTTCTGATTGAAAGGCTCGACATCGAGTTCAAGACGGGCTTGTCCGTGCTTACCGGTGAAACCGGAGCGGGCAAGTCCATCCTGCTTGATTCGCTTTCACTGGCGCTAGGCGCACGTGGCGACGCCTCGTTGGTGCGCCATGGTGCCGATCAGGGACAGGTGACAGCAGTATTTGATGTGCCGGGCGCGCATCCGGCCCGGATTTTTCTGCGCGATAACGGTTTTGACGATGATGGTGACATCATTCTGCGCCGCCTGCAGATGGGCGATGGTCGCACGCGTGTCTTCATCAACGATCAGGCGGCTAGTGTTGCTCTTCTTCGCGATCTCGGACGCAGGCTTGTGGAAATTCATGGCCAGCACGATGATCGCGCGCTGATCGATACCGATCTTCATCGGACATTGCTGGATGCTTTCGGCGGTCTGGAACAAGAGGCCGCAGAGGTTCGTGAGCGCCATAGAGCCTGGCGCGATGCGGAAACCGCATTTGCCAAACATCGCGCCCGCGTCGAACAGGCCGAGCGTGAAGGCGATTATCTGCGTTCTTCGGTTGAAGAGCTGACCAAACTTGATCCGCAGCCTGGTGAGGAAGAAGAGTTGGCCGCGCGCCGCGCGATCATGATGAAATCCGAAAAGATCGCCGGTGACGTGAATGAAGCCGGTGAGCTCCTGTCGGGGCAGGGCTCGCCTGTACCATCGCTGTCGAGTCTTGTGCGTCGTCTGGAGCGCAAGATTCCGGAAGCGCCGCATCTGCTGGAGCCGGTCTGCAAAGCGATTGATGAAGCACTGAACAGTCTTGCTCTCGCACAGGACGGTATAGATCATGCCATGCGCGAGATCGATTTCGATCCGCGCGTGCTGGAACAGGTCGAGGAGCGGCTTTTTGCGCTCCGCGCTGCCGCGCGCAAATATTCTGTCGCGGTGGAAGGCTTGCCCGCGCTGCGTGACAAGATGGATGCTGATCTTGCCGATCTGGACGCTGGAGCGGAAAAGCTTATCCAGTTGGAAAGTCAGGCGACTGAAATGCGGGCGGCCTACGACACGGCGGCAGCCAAGCTCTCCGGTTTGCGCAAGGAAACCGCGGAGCATCTGAAGGCTGCAGTGATGGCCGAACTGCCAGCACTGAAGCTGGAGCGCGCAGAATTCATCGTTGAGATGACGACAGACGTGCAAGCACGGGCGACGGAAGGCATCGATACGGTTGAATATTGGGTGCGAACCAATCCGGGTACGCGGGCCGGGCCAATGATGAAGGTCGCCTCGGGTGGTGAGCTTTCACGTTTCCTGTTGGCGCTGAAGGTAGCGCTTGCGGATCGCGGTTCCGCGCCGACGCTCGTATTCGATGAAATCGACACCGGCGTAGGCGGTGCAGTAGCGGATGCCATCGGCCAGCGCCTTGCCCGGCTTTCCGATCGGGTGCAGGTTCTTTCGGTCACACATGCACCGCAGGTGGCAGCCCGTGCCTCCACACATTTCCTGATTGCCAAGTCGGCGACCGATGAAGACCGTATGGCAACCTCGATCCGATCCATTGGAGTGAATGAGCGGCAGGAAGAAATCGCGCGTATGCTTGCCGGCGCCAGCATCACTGATGAAGCGCGCGCAGCAGCGGAACGACTGCTTGCGGAGAACAGTGCACTCGTCTCCTGACAAGACGCTGTCAGGGGATTTGCATGTTCGTAATGTCGGGCCGGTGTAGGCGCGATGCCATTTCTTGGTTATGTTGAGCAAAATTGAATCAGCAGGTTTTGCTCCGCTTATGACCGATGTTTCCGTCGAAAAACTGACCGAACCCGAAGCCGCTTCTGAACTGGAACGGCTGGCGCGTGAAATTGCCCATCATGATGAGCTTTATCATGCCAATGACCGGCCAGAGATTTCGGATGCCGAGTATGACGCGCTGAAGCGGCGCAACGACGCGATTGAAGCGCGTTTTCCTCATCTGGTGCGGGCAGATAGTCCGTCCTTGCGGGTCGGTACTGCACCGGTTTCCAAATTTGCGCAGATTGTTCATGCCCGCCCGATGCTCTCGCTCGGCAATGCGTTTTCAGATGAGGACGTGCGCGATTTCGTGGGCAGCGTCTATCGCTTTCTGGGGCATCTGCCGGATAATTCCATCGCGTTTACCGCTGAACCGAAGATCGACGGACTTTCCATGTCGATCCGATATGAGAACGGAATTCTGGTGAGCGGTGCGACGCGCGGGGATGGCACGACCGGCGAGAATGTGACGGCAAATATCCGCACCATTGCTGAGATTCCCAACAGGCTTCCGGCGGGAGCGCCTTCCGTCGTGGAAGTGCGTGGTGAGGTCTATATGGCCAAGAGCGATTTCCTCGCGCTCAACGAGCAGATGGCCGCCGAAGGCAAGCAGACTTATGTAAACCCGCGCAACACGGCAGCGGGTTCGCTCCGCCAGCTTGACGCCAAGGTGACCGCGAGCCGCAAGCTCAAATTCTTCGCCTATGCCTGGGGTGAAATGTCGGACATGCCTGCCGATACGCAGACGGGCATGGTCGAGATTTTCCGTGAATGGGGTTTCCCGGTCAACCCGCTGACCAAGCGGCTGCACAGTGCGGACGAGCTTCTTGCACATTATCGCGTGATCGGGCTGGAGCGGGCGCAGCTCGATTATGACATTGATGGTGTCGTTTATAAGGTTGATCGGCTCGATCTGCAGACACGGCTCGGTTTCCGCTCGCGCAGCCCGCGATGGGCCATTGCGCACAAGTTTCCGGCAGAACAGGCTACGACGATCTTGCGCGGTATCGACATTCAGGTCGGGCGCACCGGCGCGTTGACGCCAGTGGCGCGACTGGAGCCGATCACTGTCGGCGGTGTGGTCGTGACCAATGCGACGCTGCATAACGAGGATTATATCAAGGGTGTCGGCCTTAAGGGTGAGCGTATTCGCGCAGACGAACATGACATTCGCGTCGGCGATACGGTCATCGTGCAGCGCGCTGGCGATGTGATCCCC
The DNA here is from genome assembly GCF_041929965.1 of Brucella oryzae. Classification (NCBI taxonomy): domain Bacteria; kingdom Pseudomonadati; phylum Pseudomonadota; class Alphaproteobacteria; order Hyphomicrobiales; family Brucellaceae; genus Brucella; species Brucella oryzae. Next base: position 75,642 of record NZ_JBHEEO010000006.1, read on the forward strand.
CAGATTGTAGATGTCGTGTTGGAGAAGCGTCCGGCTGATGCGGTGCCTTTCCAATTCCCGCATGAATGCCCGGTCTGTGGCAGTCATGCGGTGCGCGAAGAGGGCGAGGCGGTCTATCGCTGCACCGGCGGTCTGACTTGCGCTGCGCAGGCGGTTGAGCGCATTCGTCATTTCGTCTCGCGCAATGCGTTCGATATTGAAGGTCTTGGCGAAAAACAGGTCGAGTTTTTCTTCCATGCCGAAGATGACAGCCTGAAGATCAAATCGCCTGCGGATATTTTCACGCTTCAAAAACGACAAGCCGAATCGCCTCTGAAGAAACTCGAGAACATCGAAGGCTTCGGCGTGACTTCCGTGAAGAAGCTTTACGATGCGATCAATGACCGGCGCGAGATTACCCTGCATCGTTTTCTGTTCGGCCTTGGCATCCGTCACGTTGGCGAGGTGAATGCCAAGCGTTTTGCGCGGGCCTATCTGTCTTATGCGGCTTTTGAAAAAGCTGCTCTGGAGGCTGTACCGCCGAAAGAAGGCGACCGCACCGATAAGGGTAACGAATCCTGGCAGGAACTGATTGCGGTTGAGGGCATCGGTTCCATCGTTGCTGAAGCTGTCGTGGATTTTTATGCGGAGCCACATAACCGCGAAGTGCTGGCCGCTCTTCTCGCCGAAGTAACGCCGCTTGATGAGGAAGCGCGTGTTGCTACCGGTTCGCCGGTCGAAGGCAAGACGGTGGTATTTACCGGCAGTCTGGAACGTATGTCACGCGATGAGGCAAAGGCCATGGCCGAGCGCTACGGGGCAAAGACAGCCGGATCGGTGTCGAAAAAGACCGATCTCGTGGTGGCCGGACCGGGAGCGGGTTCCAAACTCGCCAAGGCGTCGGAGCTTGGCATCGAAGTCATCGATGAAGACGCCTGGTTCACATTGGTCGGAGAAGAATAATGGCCCCGTTCAGTGGATTCGGTGAGAAAGCGATCCCGTTTCTGAAAGCTCTGGATTTTCACCAGAATCGCGAATGGTTCGTTGAGAACAAGGATCTTTTCGAGCAGCAATTGAAGGAGCCGCTTGGCGATCTTGTGGACGAACTGACAGGTCGTTTCGAAAAGGCCGGTCTGCCGTTCAAGGGCGACCGAGTGAAATCGCAGTTCCGCATCAAACGCGATACGCGGTTTTCCAAGGACAAAGCACCCTATAACCGCCACCTGTCTGCACTGCTGTCGCAATCGGGCACGAAATGGGACGAAAGCGGGTGCTTCTATGTCTGCATCGGCCTGCCGGGTGTCCGCGACTGCTACGCCTGTGTGGCTTGGTGGGGGCCGAAGAAGGAACTGCTTCTGGCTATACGCACGGCCATTGCAGAGAAGCCGGAAGAATTCCGCACCATGGTCGCGAAACTCAAGAAAAACGGTTTGAAAATCAGCGACTACGACCGGCTGAAACGCACGCCGCGTGGTTTTGAGGCGGTGACCGATGATGATTTGCTGGAAGCAATTCGCAATCGGCATTTCTCCGTGCGGATGGAAATCGATCCTGAAACGATTACTCGCGCTGATCTGGCCGATCATCTTGTCGACTTCACCGAACGGGCTCGCCCGCTTGTGGACTGGATGCACAGGATCGAAAAGACCGTTCCGCAACAATCATGATCGTTCATGAATGTATCAGCCGGATTTATGAGTGATGCGCAAATGCGGCATCGCTGTTTAATAGTATGATTTTTTGGGAAATCATATTCCAACGCGCTACAGAATTTCCTAGTTACTCTTCATTCGGAGGAGTGAATATTCGTGGATCAGACTTTTCGGCCCGTAAGGGCTTCGGCGCGCGCCGATATTATTGACGGTGTCCGGCGCGGACTTCCGCTTGTCGTTGCCGGAGCGCCCTTTGGCTTGCTGTTCGGTGCACTTGCAGTCGATAACGGATTGTCGCTCGCCGAAGCGGTATTCATGAGTTCCATCATCTATGCCGGTGCCAGCCAGATGGTCGGGCTCGATCTCTTCGGCCAGAACATCGCGCCGTGGATGATCGTCATGTCGATCTTCGCCGTTAATTTCCGGCATGTGCTTTATTCGGCGACTACCGGTCGGCGTATCCGTCACTTCAAGCCATGGCAGAAGGCGCTGGCCTTTTTCGTCCTGGTGGACATCCAGTATGCGGAAGTCGAACAGCGGGCGGAAGCTGGCAAGCCAGTCACGTTTGTCTGGTATATGGCTATCGGGCTGACATTCTATCTGACCTGGGTTCTCGAAGCGCTGATTGGCGGGCTGTTCGGCAATCTGATCACGAATCCCTACGCCTTCGGCATCGACTTTCTGTTGCCGATCTATTTTCTCGGCATGGTGATGAGTTTCCGCCATCGGCAGAACTGGTTGCCGGTCGTGATCGTCAGTGCGGTTTCAGCAGTGGCGGCCTACAAGTTCGTCGGGTCGCCATGGCATGTTTCGCTGGGTGCACTCGGCGGCATTGTACTTGCGGCGATTATTGCCAAGCCACGCGAGGGGGAAGCATAAATGTCCACCACGATCTGGATCATTCTTGCAGGCGCGCTTTGCACCTATCTCACCCGTATTGGCGGACATCTGGTGCTGTCACGCTTCAGCCATGTGCATTATCGGGTTGAAGCGGCGCTCAACGCCGTGCCTGCAGCCGTTTTAACGGCCATTGTGGCCGCCCCCGCTTCTGATCACGGCTGGCGGGAACTGCTCGTCCTCGCAGTCTGTATCGTGCTTTCGCTGCGGCTCAGTATGATGACCATGTTCTTTGCGGGCGTAGCGCTTTTGATCGCGCTACGCCATTTCACCGTGTGAAGGCTTTATCAAAGCGGCGCGGTTGCCGCTTCGAGCCATTTGCGTTCAGCGTCTTTGAGATGGGCTGAAAGCTTTTCGCGCACGCTGGCATGGTAGTGATTCAGCCAGTCGATTTCCTCCTGCGTGAAGAGCGACTTGTCGATCAGGCGCCGATCGATAGGGCAGAACGTCAGTGTCTCGAAGCCCATCATCGGAATGTCGCCGCCTTCCAGCACTTCCGGTTCGGTGACGATGATGAGGTTTTCGATGCGGATGCCGAATGAACCTGGCTTGTAATAGCCGGGTTCGTTGGAAAGGATCATACCCGGCAATAGTTCCTGCGCGCCCTTCTTCGAAATGCTCTGCGGGCCTTCATGCACCGACAGGTAAGAGCCGACGCCGTGGCCGGTTCCGTGTGCATAGTCGAAACCATGCTTCCATAGTGCGATACGCGCCAGAACGTCGATATCCTGCCCGCGTGTGCCTTTCGGGAAGCGAGCCGTCGTGATCGCAATCACACCTTTCAACACGAGCGTGAATGCCTTGATCGTCTCTGGCGTTACCTTGCCGATGGGGACGGTGCGGGTGATGTCTGTGGTACCGTCGCGATATTGTGCGCCGGAATCGACCAGATAGAGTTCACCGTCTTCAAGCGTTCTGTTGGTATCGGTATTGACGCGATAATGGATAATTGCGCCGTTTGGCCCCGCACCGGAGATCGTGTCGAAAGATATGTCTTCCAGCGGCATCTGGAAGTCGCGCCCGGCATCGGTGCGCGATTGTTCCAGCTTCTGTGCTGCGCCGATTTCATCGATTGTGCCGGGCTTTTGCGCGTCGATCCATGAGAGGAAATTGACCATCGCCACACCGTCACGCTCATGGGCAGCGCGTGAGCCGTCAAGCTCGGCCTTGTTCTTGATTGCACGTGGAATACGAGCAGGGTCTTTGCCTTCGATTACACTGCCACCTGCGCTGGTGACAATGAGGCGAAGTTTTTCGGCTGCAAGAACTGGATCGAGCAGAATAGTCTCGCCTTCCGCTGCGCGAGCGCTGAGATGTCCTTCCAGATCGCTCGGCGCCGAGAGCTTGGCGAGCTGGGTCAGATAGGCGCGCGGTTCAATGGCGAGCTTGCGTTCATCGATGAAAAGCTCTGGTTCACCCTTCGCAGGAATGATGGCAAAGCTCAGCGGAAGCGGTGTGTTGGACACATCCTTGCCGCGGATATTGAATACCCATGCGACCGATGACGGGTCGGTCATGACGGTAGCAAGAGCGCCGCTTGCGGCAACTGCTGCTTGCATTTCCTTGATCTTGTCTTCAGCTTCATGTCCTGCGAAACGGGCCGGCTGGATAGTGACTTCCGCCGTCGGCACTTCGGGCTGATCATCCCATACGGCATCGACGAGATTGATTTCGACCGGAACGAGCTGACCGCCCTGAGCCTCCAGTGCTTCACGTAAACTGCGGGCTTCGGAAATGGTATGGAGCCAAGGATCGAAGCCGATATGCAGGCCCTTGCCGTTGTCTGCCAGCCAGGAAGCCGGCGGATTTGTAACGAGGCTTTCATAGGAGAAGACCTTCGGATCGGTCTGGGCGCGGACCTGCAGCTCATAACGTCCATCAACGAAGATATAGGCACTGTTCTTGAGGATGAGTGCGGCACCGGCCGATCCGGTGAAGCCGGTCAGCCAGGCGAGGCGCTGCGCATGGGGTGGAACATATTCGCCCTGATGCTCATCCGCGCGAGGAACCAGAAAGCCGTCGAGGCCAAGTTCAGCCATTTTCGCGCGCAGCTTCGCTACGCGTGGGCCACCATTGGCCGGATTTGTGGTGACGTCGAAACTCTGAAAAGCCATGGGCGTAACTCGCAAAAATGAGGAAAGCAGCTTTATTTCAGGTGGATCGCCACCCAGCCTTCGCGATGCAGCGTCTTCTGGTGGGTGAGTCCCTGCGCCTGATAGGCAGCGAGCACCGCATCGTGCTGGCTGTCAAGTATTCCGGAAAGAATGATGGAACCACCGGATGCCATATGTTCCTTGAGGGAAGGAGCAAGCTCAATCAGCGGATTGGCAAGTATGTTGGCGACGATCAAGTCGAATGGCGAGTAGGAACGGAAAATCGGGTGGTCGAAGCCTTCCGCCGTCGCCGTGACGATATGTTCTGCCACGCTGTTCTTGGCGGTATTTTCGGCAGCGACCGTAACGGCAACGGGGTCGATATCGGTAGCCAAAACCGGAATCGGAGCGAGCTTGGCGATGGCGATGGCGAGAACGGCGCTGCCGGTGCCAAGGTCAAGCGCATTGGTCGGATGTTCGTTGTTGACGGTTTCCTCGATCAGTTCGAGACATCCTGCGGTCGTTCCATGGTGGCCAGTGCCGAAGGCAAGGCCGGCATCGATTTCGATAGGAATGTCGCCTGCTTCGATCTTATCGCGGTCGTGCGAGCCGTGGACAAAGAAACGTCCGGCCCGGACCGGCTTCAGTCCTTCCAGCGAATGCGTGACCCAGTCGATGTCAGGCAGTTCCTCGACGGCGAAAAGGCCTATCCCCACCAGCGCATCGATCCGGCTCGCGACATCTTCGGCATCGTCCTCGACATAGACCGAAACCTCGAAAATCTGCCGGTCTTCGTCAATCTCGGTGATAGCGATGGGAAAGCCGTCATCCTCGAAAGCTTGTTCGAGAATATTGTAGACGCGCTCGGCTTCCGCCTTATCCGCCGAAAAGAAAAGTCGTGATTGGGCCATGAAGTAAAAAGCTCTCTATCTTTGACGCATTTCCGATGGAAATGCTTCGGAGCCTCTACTTAGAGCATTTCCAGCAAAAGTGCGAAGTGGTTTTACGTCGGATAATGCGTAAAACCAAATAGCCAGCGTGGATTTACGATTCGGCTTCTCACCGGAACTGCACTAGCCCTTTGCTCCCCCTTTGGCCAGATTCTTCAACTTTTCCAGAGCCGTATCCGGGTTTTCCTGATAGGCGATGGTGCTGCGGAAGCGGCCGCCCTTGTCGAGCAGAAATACCGATGCCGTATGATCCATCGTATACTCACCGTCTTCACCCGGAACCTTCTTGGCATAGACGTGGTACGACTTGACTACATCAGCAATATTCTGCGGTGTGCCGGTGATGCCGATGATGCGATCGGAAACGTTGCCCACGTAGGTCTTCATGACTTCCTGTGTGTCACGTTCCGGGTCGACAGTGATGAAATAGGCCTTGATATCACTGGCTTCCGGCCCGAGCTGTTTCAGCCAGCCATCCAGCTCGTAAAGCGTGGTGGGGCAGACGTCCGGGCAATGGGTGAAACCGAAAAAGATGGCTGCGGGTGTAGCGCGCAGGTCCTTCTCTGTAAAAGGCGTTCCATTCATGGTCACGAGGTTAAGTGAACCACCAAAAGGTTCTTTTGCTGCCTGCTTGTCGCGAAAAAGGTTGAAACCTGCAGCGCCGACAATAACGACGATGAAGGCGATGATGAAGATGGGCAGGAATTTTTTCATGTCCAGTCAGCCTTGAATTTCCGAACGCGCCTTGCTGCGCTGCTCAACAACCTATCTTTTCTTTATGCGCTGCAGAACCGTTGATATAGCCGCATCCTGCCATCATTAAGAGCATGGCGTTAATGTACTGCTATCTGCTCAATTTTCAATAATTTCTGAAATTTTTGACTATTTGTCGCGTGTTGGAGCATGACGTTTCAAAAAGTGTCATCTGATTGCTTTCCGCGCGCGACCAAAGTTGAACAAGCACTCAACTCTTTACATTTTGCAAGCTTGATCGAACTGTTATAATTCCGTCATAAAATAGCAATTTATTGTGAGAGCCATAGTGGAAATCGATTATGTAATTGCTTGGGTCGATGGGCAGGACCCGGCGCATATGGCTGCCAGAAGACAATTTGCTCCCGATTCCGCTCGCACGCATTTTGAAGCCATAACCAGCGAACGTTATCTCGATAATGGCGAGATTTATTACAATATCGCTTCTGTCATCAAATTCGCGCCGTTCATCAAGCGCATCTTCATCATCACCGATCATCAGAAGCCACGGCTCCTCGATGCGTTCAAGCACGAGGGCAAATGCGATGCCTCCTTTATCCAGATCGTGTCACATGATGACATTTTCGAAGGTCTGCCTGCTGTCCGCCCTTCGTTCAACGCCCGCGCTATCGAAGGCGCGATGTGGCGGATACCCGGATTGTCGGAACATTTCATCTATTCCAACGACGATTTCTTTGTGAATGCACCGCTGACAATTTCCGATCTCTATGAGGACGAACGTCCCGTTCTCCATGGTGATTGGGTGCGACCTGAAAACACCCACTGGAAGTACAAGCTGCGCCGATTGCTCGGCAAGATATCGCGATACGAATATACGTTTCCGAAATTCCGGATGGCGCAATGGAAAGGCGCCGTTGCCGCTGGCATGAAGGATCGTTTCATGTCGATCCATCATCACCCGCACCCGCTACGGCGCAGCACGCTGGCAACTTTTTTCGCCGAGAAACCCGATGTTCTGAATAAGCAGATCAGTTTCCGGTATCGGGATATCGAACAGTTCAATACGGTTGCTCTTGCCAATCATCTGGAAATCTTGCGGCACAATGCTTCCGTTCGACCGACGAGAGAATTGGCTTATCTTGATTTCGTCCAGGAGAAGCGTTGGGCGGAAGAACTGGCGGCAATCGAATCAGGATCAGCGCCTTTCGGCTGCGTGCAGGGGTTCGAGCGTTTCGCTCCCGCGTTCCGTGGCCAGGTTCACCAGACCCTCATTGCGAAGTTTGACGATGTTCTGCCGAATGTTATCAAGGATTATCTTTCCGGCGAGGAAGATGGTTCGCAGGAAGCGGCTTAGGCATTCGTTCCAGAGCTGGCTGCGCGGTAGGAAGGTTGAGGTGAATTTACAATGATGTCGTCGGATGATCTGCGTTTCCAGAACAGCGAACCGCGCATTCATTCCACGGCCCAGCTGAAATCCGTGAAACTGGGACGATATGCCGATATCGGCGAGCGTGTGATTCTTCGTGAAGTTACTGTGGGTGACTTCACCTATTTCGAGCGAAACGGTGAGGGGATTTATGCCGAGATCGGCAAGTTCTGTTCCATCGCCGCGAATGTTCGCATCAATGCGCTCGAACACCCGATGGAGCGGCTGACGACTCATAAAGTCAGCTATCGTCCGAATGAGTATTTTCGCTATCTGGGCGTTGATGGAGAGTTCCGGGCAAGGCGTCAGGCGCAGCGCGTGGTCATCGGAAACGATGTATGGATCGGCCATGGTGCGGTCATCACACCGGGCATCCGGATCGGCCATGGCGCTGTGATTGGTGCGAATGCGGTGGTGACAAAGGATGTGCCACCTTATCATGTGGTCGGTGGCGTGCCTGCCCATTTCATCCGGAAACGTTTTGATGATGTCGTCATCGATCGGCTGCTTGAAGTCGAATGGTGGAACTGGCCGGTGGAAAAGCTCTATGAGGCAGTACCGGATATTCAGACGCTCGAAATCGAAGTGTTCCTTGAGAAGTGGAGCGGTTGAATTCCGGCTCTTGCAAAGCCGCAATTGTTCATCCACCTTCGCATCACAACAGTTCTGGAGGTTGGAAGATATGGTCGGATTGAAGCGTTTTGCCGGGTTATTGCTTGCTCCTATGCTGGTCGTTGCTGCTTCGGCGGCGTCGGCGGAAGAAGTTGGCAAGGTTGGCGTCGACTGGCTTGGAAACGATATCGTCATTGATGCGGTGCAGGACCCGAAGGTGCAGGGTGTGACCTGTCATCTGGCGTCGTTTTCGCGCGGCATGATCGACCGCCTGCAAAAGGGAAACTGGTTCGAAGACCCGTCCAACGCTTCCATTTCATGCGAGCAGACCGGGCCGATCACCATCGGAGACATCAAACTCGGCAAGGGCGGGGAGCGGGTTTTCTCCGAACGCACAAGCTTGATCTGGAAGAAGCTTGTCATCACGCGCATATACGACAAGACAAACAATACGCTGCTTTATCTCGCCCATGCGACGCAGGTTCAGGACGGTTCGGCCAAGACTTCGCTTTCAACCGTACCGCTCTATAAGGGCGATGTCACTTGGGCGAAGGGCAAGCCGGAATAGTCCGGCTGCCCCGATCCTTCATCTGTGATGGAAACTAGATAGGCTGGACGAAGCTGTCGAGAACGCGCTTCTGTCCGGCTTTGTCGAAATCGATGGTCAGCTTGTTGCCATCGATAAGCGAAATCGTGCCATTTCCGAACTTGATATGGAACACACGATCACCAAGCTTGAAGGCCGATGGCTTGTCAGCCACTGATTTCGCTACCAGTTCGCCATCTATCGTACGTGCCTTCACGGAGCCGCGCCCGGCACCGAAACCCGAATCGGTCTCGCCATAGCCGATGCGTTCGACACGACTACCGGAGCGCGAGCCCCAGTTGTTGCGTGTGGCATCGGAACGGTTCTGCTGCGCGCGCTGCCAGCCGGGTGTCGAATAGGAGTTCTGGAAAGGATCGGCCTTGTCGAAGCGGGACTGTCCATAGCCGCCGCCGTAACCGCCATAATTGCCTTCCAGCTCGGCCACTTCCACATGCGCTTCCGGCAGCTCTTCCAGAAAACGGGAAGGAATGGTCGACTGCCACATGCCATGAATACGCCGGTTGGAAACAAACCAGATGTGCAGATTTTTCTTGGCACGAGTCACGCCGACATAGGCGAGGCGGCGTTCTTCCTCAAGGCCGGAACGTCCGCCTTCATCGAGCGCGCGCTGGTGCGGAAACAAGCCTTCCTCCCAGCCGGGAAGGAAGACGGTCTCAAATTCCAGACCTTTGGCAGAATGCAGTGTCATGATGTTGACGGCATCCAAATCCTCATTCTGCTCGGCATCCATGACGAGTGCAACGTGCTCAAGGAAACCGCGTAGGCTCTCATATTCCTCCATGGAACGGACCAGTTCCTTGAGGTTTTCAAGCCGACCCGGTGCTTCCGCCGATTTGTCATTCTGCCACATGGCCGTATAGCCGGATTCATCCAGAATGGTTTCGGCCAGTTCCGTGTGTGGCGTGTTGTCGATCAGGGACTGCCAGCGCAGGAAGTTTTCGACCACTTCGCGCAATGCGGAGCGTGGCTTCGGCTTCAATTCTTCGGTTTCAATGAGGTCGCAGGCCGCAGCGAACATGGAAATATCGCGTGCACGGGCATAATCATGGATTTGGCGGATCGCGGCTTCGCCCAGACCACGCTTCGGCGTGTTGATGATGCGCTCCAGCGCCAGATCATCGGCCGGTTGTGCCACGACGCGCAGATAGGCCATCGCATCACGGATTTCGAGACGCTCGTAGAAGCGCGGACCGCCGATGACGCGGTAATTGAGGCCGAGCGTGACGAAACGGTCTTCAAACTCACGCATCTGGAAGGAGGCGCGGACAAGGATCGCCATGTTATTGAGGAGATGCCCCTGACGCTGGGCTTGCTCTATGGCTTCGCCGACCGCACGGGCTTCCTCTTCCGAATCCCAAGCTGCATGAACTTTTACCTTCGGATCGTCGGGATTGGGCGCTTCGGTAAACAGCGTTTTGCCGAGGCGGCCTTCATTGTGCGCAATCAGGTGGGCGGCGGCGCCGAGGATATGTGCCGTGGAGCGGTAGTTGCGCTCAAGCTTGATGACGACTGCGCCGGGAAAATCCTTTTCGAAGCGAAGAATATTGTCCACTTCCGCTCCGCGCCAGCCGTATATCGACTGATCGTCGTCGCCGACGCAACACAAGTTTACTTGTGTTGGATTTTTCTCGCTCACGCCGAATTCGCTGCGCTCATCGGCTCCACGGGGGCCTTCGGACGCCCTAGCGGGCTGTACTGGCGAGCCTCCGGCCTGCGTTCGTGATTTTGGTCGCTGAGCCAGCAGGCGCAGCCACAAATATTGCGCCGTATTCGTATCCTGATATTCGTCCACCAGAATGTAGCGGAACTTTGCGTGATATTCGCGCAGGATATCCGGATGATTGCGGAAAATACGGATCGGATGCAGCAGAAGATCGCCGAAATCGCAGGCGTTCAATGTGCGCAGGCGCTCCTGATAAGCCTGATAAAGCTCGCGTCCGCGACCGTTACCGAATGAGCGCGCATCGCCTTCGGGAATATCGGACGGCCCGAATCCCTTGTTCTTCCAGCCATCGATCATGTTGGCGAAGGTGCGGGCAGGCCAGCGCTTGTCATCAAGCCCTTCAGCCTGAATGAGCTGCTTGATGAGGCGGATCACGTCATCGGTATCGAGGATGGTGAAATCCGATGTCAGATTTGCCAGTTCCGCATGACGGCGCAAAAGCTTGACACCGATCGAGTGAAATGTGCCAAGCCATGGCATGCCTTCCACTGCACCGCCGACCAGATGACCGATACGCTCCTTCATTTCGCGCGCGGCCTTATTCGTGAAGGTCACAGCGAGAATCTGGCTTGGATAGGCAAGGCCGGTGGTCAGAATATGTGCGATACGTGTTGTCAGAACGCGCGTTTTTCCCGTGCCCGCACCGGCAAGTACCAAAACAGGCCCCTCTGTCGTCAGGACAGCCTGACGCTGTTCCGGGTTCAGCCCTTTCAGGTAATCGGGTTCGCCACGCTGCTGGTTGCGTGCTGCCATGGCACGTGCGGCAATACCACCGGGAGCGGGCGTACGGCCTGCCGGAGCGTCGTCATCGCCGAAAAACGGCATATCGTCGGGAAAGTCAGGCATTTGACCCGAATGTAATGATTCGTGGCTGAAAGACCAGCGAAAGGGTTAAAATATTCGACTACTCTAATTGAGTGACGCGACGATCCGTAAAGTTCAGGCGATGCGAGGCCAGTGCTTCAACCAGTCCACGCAGTTCCGGTTCGCGCTGCAACAGATCGTCGAGTTCCGTCATCTGGTTCATCGCAATCAGCCGCAGGATGTCGTCACGGATCGTTCCGTCGGCACGCCGTGGCAGGTGGGCAACCGGCTGGATCAATTCAACCTTCTGTCCTTTAAGCCTTGCGCGCAGACTTTTTTCGTCGGCACTTAGGGTTTCCACGAAAGCGTAGATGCCGACGCCCTTGGCAGGCAGCGAATAAAGCGCGAGAGCCACATCCGAGACAAGAGGATCGGATTTGAGGGCAGCCTGAATCGCAGGGCCTTCATTGTCGATGCGATCACCGGTGCCTTCACCGTCCGACCAGCTGAAAATGCCGCGAGTGATGAAGTTGTAGACTTTCTTGCCTGTCGCCAGCCAGATGCGTGACGGCAGCGAACGGCGTGCCAGAATGCGCTTTTCCGTCGGTGTCATCATGTCTTTTGCGAAAGCGCGCTTCTGCTTGATGAGATGGCGGAAGTCTTCATAGGCCATCAGGCGATAGAGGGCGCCGCGACGACGATGCACGCTTGCGAGCTGGAAATCGATGACTGCGGCTTCACCTTCGGGCGTCATCAGCCAGTTCTGCGGTTTGGCGAGATCGTTGTGGGTGACACCAAGACGGCGCATATCGCGCAGGATGCGGTGCGCAGTGCGATACCATTTCGGATCGGAAGGGCGCGCAAGATGTAGCGGTGTTCCCTCCGTCCAGGATCGATACAGCCCGTCCTTGTCGGTGGCGAGAAGCTGCGGGACACCTTCAATGCCGCGCACGGTCTTGAGGCCACGGATTTCGCGCCGGGCCAGTATCCATGCCAGCGGCTTCGACCACCATGGAGCAGCGCTTACGACGCGACGGATGATGCGGGTATCGGGATCGCCTACGAAATAGCCGGCATGCGTTTCCGAGAACACGTCGCGCTTGAACACGGCGGTTTCAACAAAATCCGGTATTTGATCGCCTTTCAAAGGCACATCTGTATTGGGGTTCTGAACCATAAGGCTCCACTAGTGGATTGCATCTGATCAATCAAGTTTGATGGCGGACAACCCTTATTGCAATCACGTGATCGAAAGCGCACAAGGAACGCACAGATTTCGTGCAGCTCATCGGGGAAATGCAGAAAATGGCACAGGGCGACGACAGCAAGCAGGCGATTGCGCAAATCATCCGGCAGGAACAGGCGCTTATTTTTCCGTCATTTGACGAGAACGGCGCATTTGCGCTGGGCGCTCGCATTCGCGATATCGCCGTGAAGGAGAAGCTCGGCATTGCCACCGAAATTTCGCTGTGGGACCGGCAATTATTCTATGCGACGACCGCCGGAAGCACTGTGGACAATCAAGAGTGGTTGCGCCGCAAGTTCAATGTCGTGCGCCGCTTTCATGCTTCGACCTATCGTCTTGTTCTGGAACAGAATCGCGACGATCGCATGTTTGCTCCCCATAAAGCATTGAACGTGGAAGATTACGCGCTGGCGGGCGGCGGATTTCCAATCCGTGTTTCCGGGGCTGGCGTGATCGGCGCCGTAATCGTATCGGGGCTGCCGCAGCGCGAGGACCATAATCTGGTTATCCGGGCTGTCGCCGAACACCTTGGACAAGACCCGGTCGCATTGGCGTTGCCTGCTGTTTGAATATGAATTTTGGAGAATGAACGATGTCGCTTGAAAATGTTGTCGCGCTTGCACGCAATGAGGACGGTATTGCCGCAGCAGTGGGTATTCTCAAGCAGCGTTTCGGTGAACGTGCGCAGACCGGTCAGGCTATACGCGAACAGCACGGCCACACGACGACCTATGTGCCGACACAGGCGCCGGACATCGTCATCTTTGCGGAGACTGCGCAGGAGGTGCAGGATGTTGTGCGTATCTGCGCCGAACATCGCGTTCCGGTTATCGCTTTCGGCGCCGGTTCGTCGCTCGAAGGGCAGGTGAACGCACCCGCTGGTGGTGTGTCTCTTGACCTCACGCGTATGAACAAGGTGATTGCCGTGCACGCGGAAGATCTGGATTGCGTGGTGGAACCGGGTATTACGCGCCGGGAACTGAATGAATATTTGCGCGATACGGGACTGTTCTTTCCGATTGATCCGGGTGCCAATGCCACGCTGGGCGGTATGGCTTCCACTCGTGCGTCCGGTACGAATGCAGTGCGTTATGGGACCATGCGCGAGAATGTGCTGGCGCTGAAAGCCGTGATGCCCGATGGGCGACTGATCGAGACTTCCAAGCGCGTGAAGAAGACGGCTGCGGGTTACGATCTCACGAGGCTACTTGTTGGAGGCGAGGGAACACTTGGCATCATCACCGAACTGACATTGAAACTGCAGGGGATCCCACAGGCGATTTCCGGCGGTATCTGTCCTTTCCCAGACGTGGATTCGGCTTGCCGTACAGTAATCGAAACCATCCAGATGGGTATCCCCGTTGCACGTATCGAGCTTGTGAACACGCTTCAGATGCGAGCCCTGATCCTCCATTCCAAACTGCCTTACGAGGTACAGCCCTATCTGTTTGTCGAGTTCCACGGCACGCAAAATGGCGTTGCCGAACAGGCGGAATTGTTTGGAGAAATTGCAACTGGCAATGGCGGCGGCGAGTTCCGGTGGACACACGATGCCGAGGAGCGTGACCGGCTCTGGCGGGCGCGTCACGATGCCTATCTTGCGTCCTTTCTGCTGAGGCCCGGTTGCAAGGGCGTTTCCACCGATGTCTGCGTGCCGATTTCGCGTCTGGCCGATTGCATCGGCGAGACGGAAAAGGACCTTGCCGAAACAGGCCTTATAGCGCCGATTGTTGGGCATGTGGGGGATGGTAATTTCCACCTTCTCCTGCTTCTCGATACAGAAGATGCCAGCGAGATGGAGCGTGCCGAAGCTTTCATGGATCGGCTGGCCAAGCGCGCCATTGCAATGGAGGGAACCTGCACCGGCGAACATGGCATCGGGCAGGGCAAGATGAAGTATCTGGCCATGGAGCTGGGCGAAGCCACGGATTATATGCGGGCCATCAAGAAAGCGCTTGATCCCGACAACATCATGAATCCGGGCAAAATACTGATTTCGTGATTCAAATCAGCCGTTTGGACGGGTTTGCCAAGAGTTTGATTCAGGCAGGCGTGCATATCGATATAGCTGCGATGCAATTTGCCTTGTTGTCGCCGGATCGATGCCGTTATGTTGCGCAGATAAAGACGGCGTGATTCACTCTTTGTTTCGCGCTAACTTGCAATCTGTTTGACCGGAGCTGGTTCTTGGGCCGCATATTCGTCATCGTCGGCGGGCTTCTCGTGCTGCTGTTGACGGCAGCACTTGTCGTGCCGCCTTTTGTTGACTGGAGCGGCTATCGTGCCGATTTCGAGCGTGAGGCGAGCCGTGTTCTGGGGCGCCCCGTCAAGGTCGCCGGTGACGTCAGCGCGCGGCTCCTGCCGTTTCCTTCCGTCGCTTTTTCCGATGTGCGTGTCGGGGCCGATGCAGCTCATCCGGTGATGACGGTCGATACGTTTTCGATGGATGCCGAACTGATGCCGTTTCTGCGCGGCCAGCTTCTGATTTTCGATATGCGTGTGGATCGTCCACAGGCTACAATTTCTCTCGATAAAAGCGGCAAGGTTGATTGGGCAATCCGTCCGTCGACGCCGCTCGATCCGACGAAGATCAAGCTGGAACGGCTTTCCGTCAGTGACGGAACAATTACCCTTCGCGAAGAGGCAAGCGGTCGCAGTCATACCGCTACCGAACTTAATGCTGTGATCTCGGCAAACAGTCTTGCAGGTCCATGGCAGGCAAACGGAAGTCTTGTTCTTCGGGGCGAAAAGCTGGCAATCGACCTTACGAGTGGCGAGGCAAAGCCGGACGGTTCGCTGCGCGTTCGCGCACGCATTTCGCCGGAGGCAATCCCGGCTGCTTTCGAGACCGATGGCGATGTGACCGTGACTGAAGGCCGGCTCGACTATGCCGGTGACTTTTCGCTTCGCTCTTCCGATATGGTTGCCAAGACGACTAAGGATCAGAAAACGCCGACGGAAACGCCCTTTTTCAGTGGCGTGCGAGTAACCGGTAAATTCAAGGCAGATCGCAATCGCTTCGATGCCAGTGAATTCCGGATGGAGCAGGGGCCTGCCGACAATCCTTATGTGGTGAATGGCAAGGCATTCATTGATTACGGCACCAAACCGCGTTTCGAGGTCAGTGCCGATGGACAGCAGCTTTTCTGGGGGGCGAATGAAGCCGCCAGCGAAGAACAATCCGGTTCCGCCATGCCGGTTGCAGATCGTATTACGATAGCACGCCGCGTTCTCGAACAACTGCCCATTCCCACTATACCCGGCAATGTGGATTTGCGCCTTCCTGCCGTCATCGCGGGCGGCACAACGATACGCTCGGTCACAGTGAGCGCGGAACCGGACGGAAAGAACTGGAATATTCGTCAGTTCGCTGCCGATCTTCCGGGACGAACCAAGGTAGAAGCCAAGGGCACGCTCTCGGTTGGCAAGGATTTCGGCTTCAAGGGCGATATGCTCGTTGCCTCACGTCAGCCGTCCGGTCTGGCAAGCTGGCTCAACGAGACCGTTGACGATTCCGTGCGCAAGCTCGAAGGTGCGGGTTTTTCAGGACAGGTCGATCTTCGCGACGGAATGCAGCGGATCGATAATCTCGAAATTGCGTTGGGGAAGACGACACTCAAAGGCTCGTTTGTTCGCGAGGTGAAGGGGGGCGCGCAGCCAGCGATCGCGCTGGCACTCAATGGCGGCGCGGTTGAAAGCGAAGCGCTGCAAGCCTTTACAGCCTTTTTCTCCAGTGGTGACGGGCTGGGCTTTCTCGACGGTCAGTCGCTGAACCTGGCATTCAAGGCAGG
This sequence comes from Brucella oryzae, assembly GCF_041929965.1. Taxonomy (NCBI): domain Bacteria; kingdom Pseudomonadati; phylum Pseudomonadota; class Alphaproteobacteria; order Hyphomicrobiales; family Brucellaceae; genus Brucella; species Brucella oryzae. The sequence goes on from NZ_JBHEEO010000006.1 coordinate 92,136, forward strand.
GCCTGTCCGCTATCAGGACATGGAAGCGGGCAGCGTCGATATGGCACTCCGGCTGCATGATGGCCGCTTCGATTTTGACCGATTGCTGCTCGATGATGTAGCGGGCACAACGCTGACCGCAACAGGCACTTATGAGCCTTTTGCCAATACGCCTTCCGGTTCGCTGGATGCAACGATCCTGTCCGGCGACCTTTCGCGTTTCCTCTCGCTGATGGCCAATCGTTATCCCCGACTACCGCTGTTTCATGCGCTTTCGTTGCGCGCAGCCAATTTCCCGGGGCTGTTCGAGGATACCGAAATAAATGTCATCGCCAATGCGGTGGCTCCATCCGTGCCACCAGCCGACAAGGTGCCTGTGAAAGGCACGGCATCCAAGGGCAAGAGTGCCCGGCCTGCCGAAGCAAACATCAAAAGCGCTCCCGATGTCGGAGAGTTTTCGTTCAGCGTTACCGGCAAAACAGGCGGCATGAAGCTGGACCTTTCGGGCACGGCGAGCGGCGGTGAGGGTGAGAGCGAGCCATTGCAGATGCAATTGAACGGGACGGCGATGTCGGAGCAAGGCGAGGCGGTACTTGCATTGATCGGCTTGCCTTCCTTGCCTTTGGGGCTCGCTGGTGAACTCACTGCCGATCTGAGCATGCAGGGTGCACCGAGTGCAGGCATGCGGACATTGCTCAAACTCACGGCACCCGACGGGTCGGCGACGGCAGACGGTGTGATTTCGCTGGTCGGCGGAGATGTCGCCGCCAGCGGCAAGGCCCAATTGAAGTCTGCCGATCTGCAGCCGTTCATCGCGACGGCAGGTTTCGCGCTGCCCGGATTTGGTGAAGGGCTTTCGGCGGATATCGCCAGCGATTTTCAGTTCGCAAAGGGTATCTTGCGGTTCCCTAATCTGGCCGGAAAGCTGGATGGAGAAGATGTTTCGGCACGGCTGGAGGCCAATTTTGCCGATAGCGGCCTGCCTCAGTTGAAAGGCGAGGCAAAGCTCGCGACGCTTGAGGTCGCTAGTCTTGCAGCGATCATGCTCGGACAGGATGCATTCGAACCGGCAAAGCCTACTGCGAAGTCAATCTGGCCGCGTGGTGCATTCGCACTCCGCCCGTCACTGCCGTTGCTGCTGGACATGAAGCTCAACGTAGCCCAGGCTCACATGGATGGGTTTGGAACTGCTACGGATTTTTCCACACGGCTTCTGAAGACGATGGACGGGCTTCAGTTGAATGAACTGACTGGTAATTGGGCCGGTGGATATCTCGTTGGCAACGTATCTGTGAGTAATAGCGACAGGAACGCTCTCCTCTCGACAGAGATCAAATGGAGCGGTGCAAATCTCAAGGATTTCTACCAGACGGAGAATGGTGCTGTTCCGCTCGGTGGTGCAGTGAAGGCTGCCGTCAATCTGAACGGCAGTGGTGAGAGTGTCGCGGCGCTTGTCGGATCGCTGGCCGGAACTGCAAGTTTCGACGTGGAGAATTTTACCGTCAATGGTCTGGATAGTGCGGCGTTGCCTGCAATGATCGCTGCAGCCGATGCAACAGGCGATCAGTTCTCCGGTTCCGACAAGCTTGCTTCAAAACAATTTGTCGGTATTGCTGACAGGGCAACCGGGCAGGGCACATTTGCACCCGGTAATGCGCAGTTTGACTTTACGATCAGCGGCGGTGTCGCGCGTATGGCTGCGGCAAATCTGAACGATGGAAATGCTGCTCTTCTCAGCGATCTGCAATTCGACCTGTCGACACTCGGAATTGGCGGAAACGGTACTTTGACGTTTCAGAATGGCGATGGCGCCGATACTGGTATCTCGCCGCAAGTAGCTTTTTCGCTCGGCGGTAGCTACAGCGTACCTGAGGTGTCATTCGACAAGCAGCCACTCGTTCAGTTTTTGACCCAGCGTGCACTTGAACGCGAACAGGAACGTGTTGAATCCATGCAGGCGAGCCTGATGGAAAAACAGCGCCTTCGGCGCCAGCTTGGGCTTTTCGAAGCGGACGAAGCGGAACGTGATCGTTCGCAGCGTGAAGACGAGGCGAGACGACGCGCCGAGGCGAGTGCGCGCGAAATGGCCCGGAAAACTGCCGAGGAAGCTCAACGGCTTGAGGCAGAGAAGATGCAAGGCGGATCGAAAGATCCTCTGGCCTCGCCGGAGGGTGGCCAATCGCTGAATGAATTCCTGAAAAGCCTGGAGCAGGCACCTGCCGTGCCGGCACCTCAGCCTTGAGTTATTCTGGATTTAAGCCAGTCCAGGACGTGGAGCCTGAGCGCAGAAGACAGGTTGATCGACCTGTCACGCTTGCTATCGATCTCAGCAATCAGGGCTGCCACGGAAAGCTCCCGTGTGGCCGCAATTTCTTCAATCAATTCAAAGAATGGGTCTTCAAGTGTGTAACTGGTTGCGTGTCCGCGAATACTGACGGAATGTTTGCGTAACCGTCCGGACGAGTTCACTTTGTCTCGTCCGGCTTTTTGCTATTTTCCAGACGGTTCTGATCCAGAAAACGTTCCGCTTTCGTCGCTTCCGTGTGAGCGAAAGCTTTTTCAGTCTTCGTTCGGCCGAATTGGATGCGGTTCCGGTCAGCCTGTTTTTGTTTTTCAGCGCGGGCTTTCTGCTTTTTGAATTGCCTGAGATTGACGATATCGCTCATGAAACCACGGGGAAATGTTGAAGCTTCTGAAAAATACTGTGTTTCGGTTCGATCTAGCAAGCTCGTAATAGGCTGGTGCTATTTCTGTGGGTCCTTCGGATTGGTGAACCACCAGATGGCCAAGGACACCAGAATTAGGAGTACGAGTCCCACGGTCATCTGCAGAAGAGGAAAGTTCGGCTCGTCCTTTGCCACAAAGAAGGCCGCTACGATGCCGCTTATCCACAATACTGCCTGAGCAATTGCACGAATCATCGAAATTAATCCTGAACTGGTTGCCGTCAGAACAGAGTATAAAACGCCTGCTTGTTTTTCACCATTGATCACGATCAAGAGTGAATCTGAACCATCCAATCAAACAAACGGACAAAACCAGCATGAGCTCTGGCACATTCTTCGCATGAGGACGGTGCGTGCGAAATTACTTCTTCCGGAAGGCATCCAGAGAAACAACATCGGCAGAGGGTTTGGCTTCCTTGTCGGCGCCATCATCTGCATTGCTGTCTTTGGCCGCGGCGGCTTCTTTTTCGGCTGCAGTCTTGCGCGACTTTGATTTGGGCTTTTCTGCCTTCTCGGCCGGTGCTTCCGTCGGGAGGATTTCGATAGGGGCTACAGTGCCGCCTTCGTCATTGTCGCTTTCAGGCTGTACGACAGCGACATCGAACTCGAGCTCGAAATTGACCGAAGGGTCGTAGAAGCCGCGAACGGCTGAAAAAGGTACAGTCAGTTTTTCCGGAATATCACCGAATGACAGGCCAACCTCAAACAATTGGTCCGTCACATGCATGTCCCAGAACTGATGCTGCAAAACGATCGTCATCTGCTCGGGATATTTTTCCTTCAAGCGTGAGGAAATTCGCACACCAGGCGCTCCAGTCAGGAACGTGATGAAGAAATGATGATTACCCGGCAAGCCAGCCTTGGACACCTCCGCAAGAACCTTGCGAATGACGCCGCGTAGGGCTTCCTGAGCGAGAATATCGTAACGGATTAGGTCCTGTACCATGGTTTGCTTATCCCACGGATTCGGAGGTCGATGTCAAGTTCGTTCTCGCAGGAACCGATGATATATGACCTGAAAAAGCAACAGGGCAATGCCTGCGGCGGAAAGATGTGCAATTTTTGAACGCAATAGGATGGGCTTGCCCCTATCGGTTTCCGAAGGCCATAAGGAAGGTGCGTACTCCATTGACGGCACTCTTCTCAATAATTGTGTCATCAATGCCCTGACCGGTCAGCATATGGTAGTGTGTGTCGGCATTGATCAACGCCATGAAATGGCGTGCCGCGAGATCCGGATCATCGATGTTCAAGTGCCCATCCAAAGCAAGGCGCGCCAGAAGCGCTGCTATGGCCGGTATGGCTTGCGCCGGACCCTTGGTGCTGCAAATACTGGCGGCGAGCGGCAGATTGGTTTCGCTGGTTTGCATCACCTTGCGCAGAAACGCACCGGATGAATCGTAGATGCAGTTCCGACTCATGCGGATGGAGAAGGCCACCAGATCCTGTTCCAGATTCTCTCCCGTCTGCGGAAATGAAGCCAGAACAGCGAACATGCTAGCGTTCATGCGCGCAAGCGCATCTTCGACGACAGCAGCAAGGAGCGCTTCCTTGTCGCGATAATGATTGTAGATCGTCTGACGCGACACGCCTGCTTCACTGGCAATCAAGTCGATGCTCGCGCCTTGAAACCCATCGCGATTGAAAACACGTGCTGCGGAACACAAAATGAAGTCACGTTTCATGCACTGTCCGGGCTTTATCGCCGCAGAGTTCAGGCCCTTTTCGGATACGGCGCGCTTCTCGGGCAGGACGGCCATGTCAATTATGTCAGTAGGTTTCATGCCTTCAACATAAGATAGCTTGACGTTTTGGACAATGGTGTCTAATTTGACATCAATGTCAAATCTGTTTTGACGATATGTCTAGAATGCCTTCCGCTTCAGAGTTTTCAAGTGTCGACCATATCAGAGAATAGGCTGATGCGACCGAACGGAAACGAAGACTCGTAGTGGATACAAGTATTTATCTGTCCTGTGCCGATTTTGCGAGCCCGATGGCGCCATCCTCCCAAGCAAAACCGGAGATCCGAAATCGGTACGGGAATCTCACGAAACATTGATGAAAGCGCTCCCCCATGGCTTCCAGTCTTGTGCGCAATGCCATTGTTCTTGGTCTTCTTTCCGCCATTGGTCCATTTGCGATCGATATGTATCTGCCAGCTTTGCCCACCATCGCCGCTGATTTGCATGCGGAAACTGGTGCCGTGCAAATGAGTCTCCTGGCCTTTTTCATTGCTCTTGCGGTTGCGCAGCTTTTCTGCGGCCCGCTGTCCGACATGGTCGGGCGTAAACTTCCGCTTTATGGCGGGTTGGTGCTGTTTGGCATCGGCAGCATTGGCTCCGCTTTGGCTACCGATATAGATGTGCTTGTGCTTTTCCGCTTCGTGCAGGGGTTGGGTGCTGCAGCGGGCATGGTCATTCCGCGTGCTGTCGTGCGTGACCTTCACACGGGCGTCGAGGCCGCACGTCTCATGTCGCTTCTGATGCTGGTTTTCTCCATTTCACCGATTCTCGCACCGTTGACTGGTTCAATCATCATTAGCTTTTTCGGCTGGCGTGGCGTTTTTTGGGCCGTTCTGGTCGCTGCTGCTATCGGCATCATTCTGGTCGCAACAGCACAAAAGGAAACGCGAACCGCAGAAGCGCGACTTGAAAGCAATCTGGGTAGTGCTTTGCGCGGCTATGGTCGCCTGCTAAAGGATCGCTATTTTCTCGGACTAGTTTTTGTCGGAGGCTTCGGCATCGCGTCCTTTTTTGTTTATCTTGCCAATTCCTCATTCGTTCTTATCGATCAATATGGTCTGACGCCGACGCAGTACGCCATCGCGTTCTCAGCAAACGCGGTATCGTTCTTCGGTGTGTCGCAGTTGAACGGCTGGTTGGGATCGCGCTTCGGGCTTCGTCGGGTTATGCGATTCGCGGTCTCCGGCTTTGCAGCGGCAATGCTCGCCATGTTCGCCGCTGCGCTCATGGGGCATCAGTCGCTTTGGCTGATCGCGGGCTTCCTGTTCGTGGGATATGGCTTCCTCGGCCTCGTCATCCCGACAACGGCGGTTCTGGCTCTTGAGGACCACGGTGAGATTGCTGGAACGGCTTCCGCACTGATGGGAACGCTCCATTTCGTGATTGGCGGCGTAGCGATTGGTGTAACCGGTTCGTTCTTTGACGGAACGGCCCTGCCGATGGTCGGCGGAATCGCCGGTTGTGCGCTGACGGCCTTCGTGCTGACGCAGATCGTTCTTTCTCGCAAGGCAAGCGAACTCGATACGGAAGCCGCCGCTGCATAGATTATGTGAAGGGGAAAGTGGAGGCTTCTGTTGCCAGGTGCCTCCGAACCCCGCCTTAAGGGGCTAACCCTAAGGACTTTAGAGTGGGTTTCCCGCACCGCCATTAGGCAGCGAGAGCATAACCCTGAGCTTTGTTGTCATTTGCAACTACTCAATTGACCCGATAACGGTGGTATCATGCCGAGTAAAAGAGCGATCTTTACACCCTTGTCGATCCTGTTTCGCCCCCGCCACAATACAAACCGATAGGCTGATCTGTATTCTGGTGGAGGCGCCGGGTACCGCCCCCGGGTCCAATGGGTTTATTACACCGTCCGTTTATCACCATAGTCAGCTTGCGCCGACATGCCGTATATAGGCGCGGTTGATCGGGATTGGAAGAGGGGGCACAGTTTTTAACGGGTTTTGCCGATGGTGCCCTACGGCCAGCCCTTGCGTTCATTTTTCATTGACAGCCTGCTTTTGCTGGTCAATCCTCGCAACATATCGGGGCTGGCACGTAAATTCTTATACAGTCGGCTTCCGTAGGCTGAAACGGGGTGCTTTACCCCATTCGAAGGAGAGTGGATATATGAGTGAATATCTCGCGGATGTCCGTCGCTACGATGCCGGTGCCGATGAAGCTGTAGTCGATAAGATCGTCAAGCATCTGGGTATTGCGTTGCGCAATCGCGATTCCTCGCTCGTTTCGGCAACGGACCCGGAAGAATTGAAGCGCGTCCGCACCAATTGGGTTGCCAAGAAACTCGGCATTGATGACGAAGCCAAGGGCGATGAAGTGGTTGCGCATGTTGCTGAAGTCATGAAGGGCGACCGCAACAAAAATCGCGTCACCTTCTATTATCTGGTTGCAAAGCAGCTCGGCAAACTCGGCGACCTTTGATCCACAGCGATCTCGTGAAACCGAAGCCCCGGTGTCTCACACCGGGGTTTTTTCTTTATAGTGGTCTTAAAACGAATCGGTTCCGGATAATCCCCATGCGCACCTATCTCGATCTACTTCAACATGTGCTGGATAACGGCGTCGACCGTGGCGACCGCACCGGCACCGGCACACGGTCGGTTTTCGGATATCAGATGCGTTTCAATCTGGAGGAGGGCTTCCCGGTTCTCACGACCAAGAGGCTCCATCTCCGCTCGATCATCCATGAGCTGCTATGGTTTCTCAAAGGCGATACGAATATCGCCTATCTGAAGGAAAATGGCGTCTCGATCTGGGATGAATGGGCAGACGAGAATGGCAATCTCGGGCCGGTTTACGGCTATCAATGGCGCTCATGGCCAGCGCCGGATGGCCGCCATATCGATCAGATCGCTAATCTTCTCAAGATGCTGCATGGAAATCCCAATTCGCGGCGCCTGATCGTATCGGCGTGGAACCCGGCGCTGGTCGATGAAATGGCCCTGCCACCATGTCACTGTCTTTTCCAGTTTTATGTCGCGGACGGAAAGCTTTCCTGCCAGCTTTATCAGCGCTCGGCGGATATTTTTCTGGGCGTGCAGATGTTTTCCGACATCGAGACGGTACCTTTCGCCCGAGCGGCTTGAAAGAAAAAGGCTTTCTTCGCGGATCGTATGGTACCGGTACCGCAACAGGAAACGAAATCGACATTCAAATTATCTTTTGCACGACTGAGCGGTATTGCACGTATCGGCCTCGTTATGCACAATCGGATCAAATAGCAGAAGACGGAAAAAATGAGCAATCATCCCGAGTTCCAGTATATCAGTATCCTTCGCCAGTTATTACAGCACGGTGACAGACGTATGGACAGGACAGGTACCGGGACATTGGCAATGTTCGGTTCAATGATGCGTTTCGACATGTCTGACGGCAGTTTTCCCGTCTACACGACTAAGCGCGTATATTGGAAGACTGCTGTTAAAGAGATGCTATGGTTTCTGTCGGGGCAAACCAATATTCGCACATTGTTACAGGAGAATGTTCGGATTTGGTCAGATTGGCCTTTGGCGAAGTATCGAAAAGCTACGGGTACTTCATTATCTCAAGAAGAGTTCGAGACCAAAATTCTTTTGGATGAAGACTTCGCCAATGAGTGGGGGGATTTGGGACCGGTATACGGAAAGCAATGGCGTCGTTGGCGAGCAGCGGACGGGACAGAGTATGACCAGCTTGCTGAGGTTATTGAGTTGCTTAGAAAAGATCCAGCGAGTCGTCGAATGTTGTTTCATGCATGGAACGTGCCTGAATTGAAACAGATGGCATTATCTCCGTGCCATATGACTTATCAATTTTTTGCCTCTGGTATTGATGGTGCGGCTCCGGCGCGGCTATCGTTGATGGTAACTCAGCGTTCAAGTGACATGGGCTTGGGCAATCCATTTAACGTCGCGCAACAGGCGGCATTACTCGCAATGGTGGCTCAACAAGTTGACATGCTGCCTGGAGATTTGATTTGGACTGGCGGAGACGTCCACCTATACCTAGACCACATTCATCTAGCCGAAACAATCATATCTAGGCAACCAAAGCCGTTCCCTAAGCTCGAATTGGCTCGTAAACCCGATAGTATTGACGACTATAAGATCAGTGACTTCATCGTAACTGGCTATGATCCTCATCCGGCAATCGAAGCCCCAGTCGCGGTTTAGTTTAGCGCTCGACCTGACGTGTCGTTCGCAGAATCGACTCACGTACAGTCAGGAGAGTGGTGCCGGGACAACAGGTGAGGCATGTCTTTACGTGACAGATTGGAAACGTTGCTGTCGCAACTTTTTTGCCAAGGCACCATTCCACGAAACAGATATGGAAAAATCGCGCGAAATCAGCTTGCCTGCATGCTGGGAGTACCTGGCTCATATCTGACACCACATAGAGATATTCTCGAAACTTACGAGAATAAGATCGGAATTTTACATCCCATTGATGCTGCGATTCCGCGTATGGAAGCCGTCGTCCAAAAACTTATTGAGGACGGTACTTTAAATGTCCGTAACGGCAAGGTTGATCGAAAACAGATTGGCGATCTAGCTGGTATCAAGGCAGTAACGTCCATCATGGATCGATTTCCGCAGCTGATCGATTTTTATCGAACTGCTGATGCCCATGTTAAAGCCATTGACTACAAACGTCGAGATGTTGTGGCTTCCTTGGAACGGCTTAAGGCTTTTCTTGCTGATGGGAAAAAGGAAATTCACAAGAACGGTCTTTCCTTCGACTGCGCGAAGATTGGCAAGGCGATAAGGATTTCAAAACATAGGTTAAGACAACCACCCCTTGTCGACTTAATCAGTGAAGCAGAAGTAAAATACGAGAAAGAATTGCGAGCGGAAGGTCTCACCGGATTTTTTCATGGGAGAGTATTTCTGTTTAGCAATTTGGTTGGTATGGGGTGGAACAGCGGCGTCCTCCAAAGAATCGTACAAGTTTTTCAGAATACATTTTGCGAAAGACCCAAAACTAGTGTTGAGGGGGCATACTTAGCGACCGTTCAATTTCTCAGTTGGTTTGCAGAAACAAAAACTGAGGTAGTCCGTAGAGTATTTAAGAATGTGAACGATGGTGTGCACCCAAGCCAATCCGACTGGCTAGAAGCACTTTTATCTTACAATTCATTGCTCCTTGGAACTCCTTCCCGCAGAAATCTATTTCACGTGCAAAATCTTCTTCGGGCAATGGCAACTGAGGGATTGGTAGCGCACATACCAATTTCATTCAGATCCAGACGTCCAAAAGCATCCGGGCATTATCCAACATTGGCTGAAGCCAAACACAAACTAGCTCCCGTAAATCGGAATAACGAGACGAGTGCGGACGACTACCTACTTTTTGCTACGGAAATGCTTAGTCAAGCTGGCGCTGCCAAAGGCATCGAGGTTGATGCCCGTGAACAAAGCGCCTTTGTTCATAGTCTTAGATCGGAACTCGGCAAAACAGACATCAAGCGTGGAAATAACCCGGCAGAAATAATAAGAAATTTGATGCGTCGCAGACTGGAGTTAATTGAGACTGCAGCACTGCAAAAGTTTGAATTTTACAAGGATACTTATGAGCGGGGACAGCAGCTCATCTCTGTTGGGCGCGACTGTTCTAAGGACTGGCGGATGCTAACCATGGTCCGCGAAGGAAAAGCTGCATACAGGAAGAGGCTTCGAAAATGGTTTCCTCTTGATGCACCTGATCAAGCAAAGGCGAACCTGCTGAAACTTTTGGAACTTAGATTTGATTGTCTCGTCCCGACACGCAAAACTGTTACCGAACCTGAGTATTCATTCTTACAGAAGCGAGCATTGGAGAACGACGGGTTCGTTGACTTGCAGGCGTCGTTGTGGCCTTCGCCTGAAGCGTTTGGTGCCGCATTGGTGCTTTATCTAATTCAAACAGGTGCGAACCCCGTGGTCGGTCGAGTAATGCCCGCCGACACCATTAGGCCCAGCCCAGAGGCCGGTTACATCAGCTTGAATTCTTCCAAGATCAAAGCTGGTGGAAAACCAATATACTCAGAGATTCCAGCAAATTGCCCTGCTGCAAAGGCTTTACTTTGGCTGGCAGGCGTCCGCCGAAATCATAAAATACCTATTTCCCCGGAAAATGCTGGCATGTTCCACGTGCTACGCACGAACACTACTTTTCAGCTTATGCCCGACGAATGGTTTCGTGTGTTCTTCAAAAAACTCATTTCCACGGTACCTGAACTTCATAACCTTCGCATCACCCCGGGTATGTTGAGGCCAACTATTCTTTTGTTGGCGGCTTTGGAAGAAGACGGACGGGTGAGAACAAGCGTTACGTTAGGACAACATGGTGAGCATGTTAATCAACGTTACACAGGTCGATACCCACTCCTGTTGATGCATGACAGTGAAATTGCGCTTTTCAACCGGTTCTATGAGACCTTGGTGGTACAGAACATAGAGAGCGCCCACATTATACTGGGCGTTGAAGCTCATGAGTTTGCCAAGGTTCTCGACTCCATCGCCAGGACAGGATTGGGTACATTTTGCCGCGATCCGGATGGTAAGCCCGGAGCTCAGGGATTGCGTTGTACGACGCTCGATTGTTACGATTGTCCGCAACTTATTCTCTTGGCAAAAGTGGAAGAAATAGCACTTCTTCGAATCTGGCAATTGACTCTTAGAGACGTTGAAGGAGACTGGTTAAGAGACCATCCAGAGCGCTGGGAGGCAGTTTGGCTTCCTTGGCTTTGTTTCGTTGACGCCGTCGAAGCGAGAATGAAATTCAAATTTCGGAGAATTTGGCGAGATGCAGGCCGCTTAGCGGACAAGATTATAAATTCCCCAGATTTTCTTCCTAAGAAACCGTGGTGAAATGTCAGGTATTTCTCCAAACACACTTCATCAGCAATTACTAGGGTCAGATCGTATTCGGGCGTGGTTAGATGCAGGTACACCTTATGAATGTGATTGCTGGAAAGTCCATGATACAGGTGGTCAAAATAAGACGCGAGAGTTGGACTTTGCAGTGCCCATGCCCGATGGAAAGCTGCTTTCTGAACATACACGACTATATCAAACAGCAAAGGAATTAGTGTTCTGGCTACGTGAAGATATCTACACTAGTTTTACAGAGGTATTTACGCATCGCAATTATTATTCAATAGTCGTTCAACTTTGCTATTGGGTGGTCGAACGTCGGCGATCATCCTTTGCAGAACTGAGCGCTCTCGATATCGAAGAGATGGTGGGTGCGGCGGCCTTTGGGGCTGATCGCGTTTATGGTGCATCGACGAAAGTCCGCACGTTCTTATCCCGCTACGATACGTGGGAAAGTATTCCGAACAAATTTCGTAAAGGCAGAGAGTTCGAGCGAGACGCTGTGATTGCTGCGTGTAATCTGCCGAAATGGAGAACTCCGAAGCTAAATTTTGAGTTCGAATATGCAGCTGCAAGGCTAAACGGAAACAACCTTCCGCAACGCCCACAGTATTTTGACGAGATGTTAACAGACACTCGCTTAAGATCTTATTTAACAGTTATTGAAGCATTATTTGTTTTCCGACAGTTCATGCGAGCCGAAGGTCTTCTTTTTAAACCTTTTCCGAATGGCGTTGATGCGGCAGCAAAAACGCTCGGCAGATCAGCGACAAAGGTGCCCATTGCACCAATAAATCTGGTTTTGAAACTGCTGGAAGAAAGTGTCATTGTAGTAACGGGCACGGCCGATATTGCCCTTTCTGATTACAAGACGTCGGTATTAGGTCGGCTGAACGGTAACTATAAGCATTTCGAAGCCATTGCCGCGAGAAAGCAGTTAATAAAATTTGCATCAGCATGCTATGTTCTAATAGCTGCATTCACGGCTCGGCGGACAGAAGAAATTCGGCTAATTGAGCGAGATTGCCTTGCTGGTAATGACCAATTCGGCTGGTGGATGAAGGTTTTTATCGTTAAAAACCATAAGAACAAGACTTGGATACCGGTTCCCAATATTGTTGCTAAGGCAGTTAAGTCTATGCAAAATCTGGATTTTCAATGTAATCTAGCGCCTACCGATCCGTTGTTCAGGTTTTTTGATCCGATACTAAATAGAGTATCGCATTTTCACATCCATTTGACTCTTGATAACTATGCAAGCTCGGTGAATGCTTGTTCATACTTAGACTCTGAAGAAACTTCGCGTGAATGGCATTGGCAAACAAGGCAGTTTCGCAGATTCTTCGCGGTTCTATTTCTTTACAGATATCAGGGCAGTATTGAGGCACTGTCACATCATTTGCGGCATTTTAACTTGGAAATGACGCGGTCGTATCTGACTCTCGATCCTGAATTGAGTGCAATATGGCTGAATGAAGAATGGGGGTTTAAGAAGAAACTTGCAACCGCAATTGCAACCGGTGACACTTCTTACTCTGGTGCGGTTGGTGACCGCTTGAAGAAAACGGCTAAGAAACTGGTTGAGAAGTTTTACGGTTCTTTGGTTGTAGTGGAGGAGGAGATCATAGAAATGACGCTGCGCATCATGGACCGTCAGCATTATATTTTTACACCGAAGCCATGGGTGATTTGTGCGTGTCCAAACACAGAAAAAGGGGCGTCGAAAGCTTCCTGCAGACGGATGGATTCTGCGCAAGCTAGTCACTTTGGCCCAAGATTCGCAAACGCAGGCCCGACCGTTTGCGGCGGATGCCCCTGGGAACTCACGACACCCCATAATAGAGATTACATCAAACGAGTGATTGATGATTTATCAGTGAGCGAGCCGAACGAACCCATCACGCTATTTGGCGAACTACAAGCGGCTAATCTCGTCTCTTTACAAGCTTTTCGAGCAAAGCGGCCAAGTTAGGTTCTTATATGAATAGAGACGCGAAAACATCTGTTCATAACCGAATACTCCGGATTAAGTATCTGTTGCAGGAGTGGTCGAGAACAGGATTTCCGTCGGACGTTAAGTTGCCAACAAGCTTAAACAAAATCAGAGAGTGGGAAAAACCTGATCTTGGTATTGAGAAAATCGGCTCCAAGCGTGACTTTACGAAGACACATCGCTTGTGGGGCGACGACGTGAAAGAAATCGACGAGCTTCTCAAGTCGTTGAAACCTCAGAGGTCTAACAGAACACCTCACTATCGATCTGAGTCAAGCAGACGCGTCCTTGCCCAAACCAAGCTTCGTGAAAACGAGATATTGTTGGCTAAGGTCACTTCGCAATGGCACGAAGAGCGGGAAGCATTGCGAAAAGCCAGTGCAAAAATTGAACATCTGGAGTTGAGTAATCGATTACTGGCGGATAAAAATTCGGCGCTAGAAGCCCAGCTTTCCGAGGCGCGTAGAGAACTGGCAAGTCGCGACGGTTCAATTCGTCTTCTGAGACCAAATGATGTCGGATAATCTCGGTCTGCTGGAAGGAATCCTTGAAACCTACTTGCTTCGCGGGCACGCGCCGAAGTTCAATGGTAAGCTTCATCGAGCGAGTCTTGCAAAGGCGCTGGGGATCAGCGAAAGCAAGCTTAGCCGAATGTCATCGCTACAAGAACGAATGAGCCATTTTGAATATGATTACCTCGCCAAACTAGATGACTCGCGGGATGCCGTTGTACGTGAACGCGATTATGAGAAAGATGGTTATTGCGAAGCAACGGATAGCAAAATCCTATCTTTTAGAAAGACTGTACAAACGGGACGAATAATTACTTCAATAGTGAAGTTCGATGGAATCGAGTATCGCATTCCTACGCTGGTCTGGCCATCCGGCATCGATGCTGTTGCTTCAGATTGGCTGCGCAACATTGCAATAAAGCGCAATAGACCTTTCAGTACCGTAGAAGAATATGCGAAAGTATATCGCAAGTTTGTTAATTTTAGAGATCGAAATAATCATCGTTGGGATGACGTGAATGACGATACTCTACGTGCTTGGCTTGCTGAAATGAAATTAGATGGGGTGGGAGCAAAGCGCATCAATAGTTCTATCAATACAGTATATGATTTTTATAGGTGGGCGGAGGAAACTGGTAGGCTTAAGGACCATGTAGAGATCGTTGAACGACAGTTTCTCCCCGACCATTTGAAGAGCTTTAAGTTTCCGATCTCCAGTAGAAGAGTTCAACAACGAAGAAACGGTTTGATCACGACTGCTTGGCGGACGTCAGTTTTTACGACCGGTGTCACCTCCAGTCATAATAAAAGGCACACGCCGACCGCCGATCAGATTGACAGTATTTTTGATATAGCGATTGATGATCTCCGACATGGGACCCGAAACTCATTGTTGCTTTCGTGGGCCCTTGATACAGGAGGCCGCAATCACGAGATACTGCAGCTCCGCTTATCGGACCTACCTCAGACTGATGATGAGTTGCGAAGGATGCACGAGATGGATTTCTGGCCGATATCGGTCAAACGCAAGGGAGGTAAAGAAAAACGAGGAGTTTTACGCCCCTCATCGGATCTGATCCGCCGTACCATCGTATATATAAAAACAGAACGTGCGGAACTAGCGGCTCAAATCTGCGGGAGACAGCGTGGTGATTGTAAATACGTGTTTCTCTCGGAAAAAGGACGGGTGCTTTCAACTGATAGTGTTACTAGGATCGTAGGAAAGATTTTTAGGGCAGCAGGCGTCGAGAATGCAAACATCCATCGACTGAGAGCAAAGTTCGCGCAGAATATGGTCGAGGCAGCGCTGGACGCACTTGAAGATGCTGGGATAGCGGTTGGCGGAACATCAAACTGGCATGAGACTGCTCTTACCATGGCGCAAGAAATGATGGGGCATAGTTCAATTGAATCTTTAAGACCATATTTGCAGTTACTGTTGAAACGCCGTGTGGATCTCTCACCGACATATCAGAAGAACAAGGAAAACGGCGCTCAGCGCGAAAGGCGCTTGTTAGATGTTCAGGAAACACGCTTACTCAAAAGCGACACTGAGTTATCTCGCATTGCCAGTTTAATTAGGCAAGGCGAGAAAAAGGCGGCGGCAGAATCGCTTCGTTCGCTTGCAAGTGCGTTTGAATCCTTAGATGACTAACTTTCCATGGCGAATAGTCTGCTTCAAAATGTGGCGTAGTTTGTGCTCATAATATACTGCTCATTCTGTACTGATCACCAAATCCCACCGAAATCCATTTAATCCTTGTTCCCACTTGTAACCAAACGGATTGCAAATAATCCGGCTTCGACCGACGAAAACGTCGAAAGCATGATGTGTATGGCCGCAAATCCATAAATCAGGTGCTCGTTCGGAGTGAAGGATGTCATCGAAAGCGTTTGATCCGGAGGCGAACAAATAGTTGCCGATTGAGTTTGCATAGACGGGTGGTGTGCAATCGGGATGCGGCATGTGATGGGTAAGCACCACTGTGCGTCCGTCAAATGGTTCTGCCAGTTTTTGTCGAATGTAAGCAGCATCTGAAAGGTGCAGATCGAGCATATCCTGAGGCGTGAATAGCTTCCCAGTTTCCATACGGATCGCACGGAAGTCATTCAGTATTGCCCGCGCTTCTTGCATACGCTGCGCCAGATCAGACTTCTTGGAGAGCTTCATCTGGAAATCCACCCACAAGCTAGCTCCAACAAATCGGATGTTGTCATTAATCACCTCGTCCTGATCAAGGCAGTAAAATCGCTGCGGCCAATCCTGAGAAAGGGCTTCGATTGCCTTGATCGTTTGCCTGTCGCTTTCAAGCGAGCGTTCTCGATCATTCATGAGCCACTTGTTTTGGTAGAATTCATGATTTCCGGGCACATAAATAATCGGCTTTTCAAAGCGTCTGATCAAGAATTCTAGAGTAATGTGAAGATCAGGCGCTGCGTTGAGATCGCCAGCGATTATTATCAAATCGCATTCTGGCGCGTTCTCACGCGACGGATAGTCGACTTCTTGCAGTTCATGGTGGACGTCAGACCAGATCCAAAGTTTCATTCCCTTATCCCTTTGCTGTCCGCAATTGCCGACAGTTCTCATGCCAGATTTCCTCTGGCAGGCGCTGACGTCTTTCAGTTTGTACGCAGCGAAACTCAAACTGCGATGTCAGTCGACGACGTGCAGCACGATGTACGTTTTTCTCAATTACCGATGTCTTTTTGGCCCAGTCGGTAAAAACGGCTGAATGTGCGAGCGTAGTTTCTGTCGAGATCGAGAAGCCAAAGTTCTGAAGTGATGCCATTAGGCACGATTTGTCCGAGCCGAGGATGTTCGAATAATACACCCTCTAAGCAAGTTGCGCGGCGTGCGCTGAGCTTCCAGCAAGTTATTGCTGGAGAATTTGAAAGTTGGCGCTCATCTGGATGTTCACCGTTGAATATGCGTTCAAGATCCGTGACCAAGGCCTTCAGCATATCGATTTCGATTTCCAGTTGTTCGCGATTGTATTTTCCGTTTTTGATTATGACAGCCATAATAAGATCCTGAAGTATGAAGAAATGAGGGACCATTCGGGCGCGCTACAACGCGCCCGTGGAATGGCGTTTCTTGTTCAACGTGTTTGATTAATGTTGCGAGCAAACGCTGAACCGTTCAGCGTGGAACATGCAACAGTCGGAGAATGGCTCAGGAGCCCCGCTTACTGGGCTTGATCTGGAACGAGTGTGTGGAAGTGCAAAGGTTTCGCTCGTGTCAGTTCTTCAAGCGCCAGCCGATTGATGATCGAATCGATCTTTCGATGTTGTTCCGTCTCATCAGTGGAAATGCTGTTACTAAACCAAAAGCTCAGCATGTGCCGTTGCTGTCTCTGAATTTCCAGCAAGTGTTGTGCAGTACCCGATCTACCAGTTAACTGATCCAAATCGTGAAGCGCCCAAACGCCGTCCAGATATTTTGTCTCGCTGAGTAACGGATCTATAATGACGAACTCTGTTCGTTCTATCTCAACGCCAAAGTACTGTGCCGCCAGGCGAGGCAAAAAGCTTGCGAGCTTCGCCTTGTCTTCTTCGTACTGAATTAGCGCATTTCGTTCAGCGCCAATCCCGTAGGCGATATGAATATAACGCAAGCATTTTTGTTGCTTATCGTAAACGATGAGATCGAAAGCAAAGCCGCCTGATAAATGAGTCGTCGTCAGAGAGGGCCCTTGGAATTTATTGCATTCGGGTTCCTGAGAAAGAACCGCCGCCAACTGATCAACGCTACGCGATAATATTGGGATTCCTGATGTCGAAGTGGAAGTTCGTTCATCAGTTGCCGAAATCATACTTTCAATGAAACCGATGATTTTTTCTCCTTCGCTCCAGATTGCGTAACGAAAATATTCGTCGAAACGCTCCGTACTCTGAAGATCGCGTTCTTGCTTGTTAATGCGATTGTGAAGTTCACTTAGCTGCAAAGCCGCATTCAATCCACGTCCTGGATGCCGTCGTGGAACTTCATTTTTCATGAGAATAACATGACCTATTGTGGAGTTTTCAGGCATAAGTTCTCCTGTCCAGCACATGGGTTACATGCGCCAAATTTATGTGAAACCAGTTCAGACGATGACGTCATCAGCGGACAAAATGGGTAATCCGCCTAATTTCATCAAATCTTCAACTCACTGATTCGGTGTCTGTGTGAGCGATAGTGCGGCTTATGTCAGAATTGCCATAAATAGGCAATTAAATTCCTAAATAAGGCAAATAAATACCGATTTAAGGCAAATTAGGGGGTGTGGCGGTTGCATACTCCCTGAATTAAAAGAAAAGGATGGATATACCGATTGCACTTTTGCGGGCTGCAAGACTCGCACTCGACTTAAGTCGAGAAGAACTCGCTGGAGAAGCGGGTGTAAGCGTGCGTACCATCGGAAGCTTTGAGAGAAATGCAGGCGTCAAAATTGAAACCCAACGCAAAATTCAAGCAGCGCTTGAGCGAAGGGGTGTAACCTTTATCTATAGAGATAAATCCAAGGGTTTCGGTTTAATAATGCCGAAAAGCTGGCCTTCATAAACTTTAATTTAAATTAATTTAGCTTTTTCATAAGAAATCGTCGCCCTTAACTTTTATGGGCCGCCAAACATAATGCTCGTGAGTACGTTCAAAATCTGGCCATTCCAATGTCGAAGTACAATTGGAGGAGTCGCAGTTCGTGCATTTAAACTTGAGGGTATAGGGGTTCCTTCCATGGCCAAAGATTGATGCGAGATCGCTGGCCAGAAACCGGGCACTCCGTTTGCATGTGCGGCACTCGGCCATTACGAACAATCGATGCCGTGTAGCCTGTCCAAGTGTTTTGATCGTACTGGTCATCAACTGTGTATAGAACAGATCGGGAACATCTGCCATTGCATTCGCGCATTTCACATTGATTAAGGCAGTATCCACAGCCTCTGCCCAGACCGCACGTCGTGGAGCGGGCAGAGGCATCCGATAATTTCCTCTTCAATAACCGTACTTAGAAACCACAGTTTCCATCGTTATTGATGGAGTACATACCAAGCCAGCCCAGCTAACGAACTGAGCAAGAGCAACGGGATCATTTTCATCCGAAGCACGAATGCCGCGATGAGGCTGGCGACTGTCAATACGAGAGCTGGCACATTCAACGTATCCCAAACCGGACTCCATACGCCGATCCAGTCATACTGGTGCTTCACGACCTCCTGAAACAGCACATGCATGGCGAACCAGATAGCAAGGTTCATTATTACGCCGACGACAGATGCGGTTATCGCCGTGAGCGCCGCCGAAATTGCCTTGTTCCCGCGTAATGTTTCGATGAATGGGGCACCGAGGAATATCCAGAGAAAGCAGGGCAGAAACGTCACCCATGTGGTCAGAACAGCCGCCAATGTTGCCGCCATGTATGGATGCAGGTCGCCTGGAGAACGATAAGCGCCGAGAAATCCGACGAACTGAACGACCTGGATCAACGGTCCTGGCGTCGTTTCCGCCATGCCGAGACCATCGAGCATCTCGCCTGCTGTGACCCAGCCAAAACGTTGGACGGCTTCCTGAGCTACGTAAGAGAGAACAGCATAGGCTCCTCCGAACGTAACCATCGCCATTTTGCTGAAGAAAATTGCGATCTGGGAAAAGACATTTTGCGGGCCAAGTCCGACATATAAGGCGAGCACCGGGCCGAGCCACAAAGACAAAAGCACCAGAGAAATGCTGATCGACCATCGCAGATTGGGTGTCGCGTGGTCCGGAGTGTTTTCTCCGATGACAGAATCCTTGTCTGCAAGAGCGTTGGCAGCACGCTTATGACCACCGCCTATTTGAAAGCTCGTCGATCCAAAATGTGCCGCGATCAAGCCGATTGTTCCCGCCATAGCTACGATCAACGGGAAAGGAAAACTGAATAGAAATATCGCCAGAAACGCAGAGACCGCGATAGCAATCAACGCATTATTTCTGAGGGCCCTTTGTCCTATACGCAGGACAGCCTGGATCACGACTGTCAGCACGGCTGCTTTCAATCCAAAAAGGAAACCTGCAATCGCTGTCACATGGCCGAACGCCACATAGGTCAGGCTCAAAATCAGGATGGACAGGAAGCCTGGCAGGACAAAGAGAATTCCAGCGACCAGACCACCTCTGGTTTTATGAAGAAGCCAGCCAATATAGATGGCAAGCTGATGCGCTTCCGGACCTGGCAAAAGCATGCAGTAGTTGAGGGCATGCAGAAATCGGTCTTCCCCGATCCATCGCTTTTCCTCGACGATAATTCGGTGCATCACCGCGATCTGACCTGCAGGCCCTCCGAAGCTCAGTGCCGCTACTCGCGCCCATACACGCAATGCTTCTCCGAACGGAATTCCATGATCAGGAGCAGATGTTGGCGTTTGGATACGGGATTGATTCACAGACACGTTCATTATTGACCTCCTGGCTTGCCAGAGGGCCAATTGTGGGTTTCGTCAACAGCATCACGCGCCCATCGATAAAATGCGTCATAGAGCAACAATCCTGCGTTCAATTGTTCCAGATCATCCTTGAACATTCGAGACAGACCAAGAGAGGCCGCAAGCAGACCTGAACACTGGGGAGCCAGATCAAGCCGCGCTGTGTCTGCACCTCGTACAATGGTTGCCAGTCTGTGCAGCGAAGGTGTTTTCAGCTCGAATTCTTCGATCATGACGTCGAAAGTGCACAAATCCCGGCGATGGCTCCAGAAAATCCCTTCAACATCAAAAGGGGTCGCGTCAAACTTGTCTGCTACCTCAAGAACTTCCTGCGCACTAACAAACAGGAATACCGCGTCGGGATCGATGAAGCGCTTTATCAGCCATGGACAGGCAATACGGTCAATCTTTGGGCGTGCGCGTGTTACCCATACGGTTCTGTTCTGATGATCGCGGTTTGGCAACCGTTCAAGGTTGACCACAGAAGCATTTGACGCGATCCAGGCCTCATAGCCGCCTTCGAGCGTCTCTGCTTCGATTGCCTTGTGTCTGAGCCAGGAAGCCGCTCCCTGACAGAGCTTTTGGCCTTTCTGACAATATATGATGACCTGTTTGCCATGGAACTCATCAGCCCAGGTTTCGACCGCAAGAGCGTCTCGATTGACTGCGCCTGGAATGACACGTGGGTCTCTCCCCAGATCGTCGGCGCTGCGAACGTCGATTATCCTCGGTGCGTCAGGCATTCCGATCAGGCGAATTAATTGAGATGTGGTGATTTCTGTGTTCGACGGCATAGACGTCCACTCCCTCAAAAGGGTCAGAGGACGCGATATTTGGGCTGCCGCCTCACGGGGTAACCGCGATCAACCCCTTAGATGAAATTTTAGCACCAATCCAGATCGACTGGCAATAGGCTCGCAGATGCAGAAATTGCAACGTTCTCAACTGGAAACTTCCCTAATGGCGACAGCAATCAATATTAAACCGACCAGCACTTCGATGGCACGTGACAACCGCTCCAGCAGATGGGATCTGTTCTCCACGAGATGGGCGACGCCTTGCCTGAATAGCACCGTCATCAAGGCGAGTAATGATAGCACGACGCAAATTCCGATCATCATGGCGAACGCGAAAGCTATTCCGGCCTCGGGAACGCCACGCGTAATCGAATAGGTCATTATGAAGAGCGTCAGGGGACAGGGGATCAGGCCTGCGAAAAATCCAAATGCCAATCCTTCACCCTGATCATGCTTATGAAGACGTCCTCTCAACGCGCGGAATATCATCCACGCGCCAATCAGGCCCATCAGGCTTCGGCTTATCCCTTCCAGAAGTGGTGCGCGTCCCACGCTCCCCAGCGTGACCGAAATGAGCGGCAATGACAAAAGCGCAATTACGACAGAAAGGCCCACATGCGTAACCGACAATGCGGCAGAAACTGCCAGAGCCCTCAAGGCGCTCAACGGAGACGCGGTCAGATAAGTGGCCAAAAGAGTTTTGCTGTGACCAGGCGTCAGCGCATGTGCCGCGCCAAACAAGATGCCCATGGGCAGATAAGCCAGGAACGATGCCCAGTCTCGCGCATCGGCAAAAGACTGAATATGCCTTGCGAACGCATAATAAATCTCACGTTGAAAACTGATCAGATCCTGGAACAGGCCCATCATATCAGCTTCAAGGTCGCCACGCTTAGCGCGACATACCGACCAACTTTTCCTATTGCCACCAGAATTATGAAAGAAGGCAGAGGCTCACGCATTATGCCTGCAACTACAGTCAGAGGATCGCCAACAACCGGGAGCCAGCTGAAGAGCAATGACCATTTCCCGGATCGGCCGTACCAGCTCTGCGCCCGAGCCAGCGAATTCTCACTCGCTGGAAACCAGGGACGATCCTTGTAATGCTCGATGCCTCGACCGAGCGTCCAGTTAATGAGCGCGCCGATCACATTTCCCAGACTTGCAACTGTCACAAGGAGAACAGGCGACAATTTTTCGCTGGTGAGCAGTCCAACCAAAACAGCTTCAGATTGCATCGGCAAGATCGTGGCGGCAATAAGCGCACTGAAGAAAAGTCCAGTATACGATAGCAAATCTGTCATTCGACTGCGTCATCTCTCATCGGTGAGCCTGGCCATTGAGGGTGATGACTATCAATCACATAAACATGCGAGTGTTTATGGCCCTGACCCACTGGTGTTGCATCGGCGAGATGAGGATGATCATCATCTAGGCCGGTGTGGGTATGCTCCACCTCGTCAGGATCGGAGGCTGGCCAGACATAGGCCGCGATTGCCAGCGCAAATGCGGCGACAATTGCCAGGATCGCAAATGTTATCGGCATACCAGCTTTCGCACCAAACCAACCGGCGACGGGATAGGTGATAAGCCAGCAAGCATGTGAAAGAGCAAATTGCGCTGCAAATATCGCTGGACGATCTTCAGGTTGAGCAGATCGGCGCAACAATCGTCCGGATGGCGTCTGGGTTAGCGAATAGCCTAGCCCGAGGATAAACCAGAGTGGCAACAGATACCAATAATTGGAAACGAGCGTTCCGACGAACAGTCCTGCTATGAGAATTGTCGCGCCTGCAAACATTGCTCGGCGATCAGCAACATCATCGAGCAGTCGAGGAAGAATGAAGGCTGCGATCATCGAGCCTGCTCCAAAGGCGGCGAGAGCGACCGCCATAGATCGCTGATCAAGCCCAAAGATGCCCTGCACGATAACAACCGTATTGACGATCACCATGGCACTTGCTGCGGCAACCGCCAGATTGAGCGCTAACAGACCTCTTAGGCGTGGAGTGGCGAGATAAATTCGCATCCCCCGCGTGGTACGGTCATAAATGCCGCGTTTTTCTGTTGGCTTGGGACTCGGAAGAACAACAGAGACAACCAGGGCGGCTGACGCAAGAAATCCGACGACAGTCCCTGCAAACAGGCTGTGAAAGCTAATGACTGTCAATAGAGCGGCGGCCAGCATTGGGCTGGCGACACTTTCCATATCATAGGCCAGTCGCGACAATGACAAGGCCCGTGTGTATTCCTTTTCGTCAGGCAAAACGTCAGGAATGGTCGCCTGAAAGGTTGGTGTAAAGCCTGCTGATGCCGATTGAAGCACGAAAATCAGGACGTAGACCTGCCAGATTTCAGTGACGAACGGTAATAATAACGCAACGGCCGCGCGAACCAGATCGAGACAAACGAGCATTGTCCTTCGTGGCAAGCGGTCGGCAAAAGCAGCCGCGATTGGTGCGACACCGACATAGGCAACCATTTTGATAGCCAATGCAGTACCCAGCACCGCACCTGCTTCGTTGCCAGCCAGATCAAATGCGAGAAGGCCCAAGGCAACAGTTGCAAGCCCGGTGCCAATCAGGGCTATGACCTGGGCGAGAAACAAGTGTCGATAGGTGCGATTTCCCAGAATTCTAAGCATGATGTGTTCCGAGACCTAGACGGGCGGTGTGATTGCTGATTGTTGAGCCAATCCAACCCAACCGTGATAACCGACGTACAAACCGACAGCGATGATCAGCAGGCTTGAGAAGTAAGGAGCTTTCCGCGCAACCGTCGAGAACCAGCTCCAGCGCTTGGTAGCGTGGCGGACACTGAGTGCGGCAACGGCACCCACTGTTACAAGTGTGATTGCTAGCCCGATGGAGAAGCAGAGTACGAGCGTGAATCCGAGGGTGAATTCCTTGAGCTGAAGGCAAAGCAACAGGATCGTGATTGCGGCTGGGCAGGGAATGAGGCCACCTGTCAGGCCGAACAGGACAATCTGCCACGTTGTCACGTTCCGGTCTGCGAATTTTCGCCTGATATCGTTCGCATGGGCCAATTCGTGGGCGTCCTGATAATCACCGCTAGTCACATCAAGGCCGCGCAGTTCTTCATGCATATGGTCATGGTCATGATCATGATCATGATCTTCGAAAAATGACAGATCGTACGCGTGCGTATGCTGATCATGCGTCAGTTCCAGCCGGACCATGAACTCGTGCGGTTCAGGAATCTCGTCCGAAGATTCGATGTAATGATCCCTGTCGACAAAAAAGAATGTCTGACGCGTTCCGTCAGGGCGTTCGGTTTCAAGCGTCACCTCGTCGGCAACCCATTTATGACCTCGAACGGATCCTATGCGCCAGCGAGGCGGGACGCCTTCTTCGAAGATCTCCACGCTGATGAGACCGTGGCCCGTATCTATTTCTCGCGTTTCGCTGTGGCCGTGATTGTGATGGTCATGATCGTGCCCGGACGCCTGTCTGGCTCTTTTCTGATCAGTCCAGGTTCGCCAGAACATCCAGAGCGCGATAAAAATGATGATAGCCGCCGAGGCGAGTTGGAAATAGGGTTCGAACGTTTCTGCATCGACACCTTGCCAGATGTACATACCGCTAAGTGCGATACCCCACACGACAACGGTGTGTGAAGCGGTTGCGGCCAGGCCAAGAAGAACGGCCTGCAGAACGGTACCGCGCACCGCCACGATAAAAGCGGCCATCATCGTTTTGGAATGGCCGGGCTCAAGACCGTGCAATGCACCCAGGAGGATAGCGCTGGGAATGAAGAGCCATGCATGGCCGGAGCCTTGCTGTAACAGTTCTGCGAAGGAAGGCATGAATTTGGCTCACAAATAGCGTGTGATTTCTTTGAATTCATCGATGGATTTGCGTTGGTCCTTTTCGAGTGGCCCAACGACGTCTTCCAGACAATGATCCAGATGGTCCTGAATGAGTGTCCGCTTTGCCTGACTGATTGCTTTCTCGACAGCATGCAACTGCTGGGCAAGGTCAAGACAGGGGCGACCAGCTTCGATCATCTCAATGACACTTTTCAGATGACCGTTGGCGCGCTTCAGGCGCTTTATGATCTCAGGATGGGTTTCGTGGCTGTGGGTATGTTCGCTCATGGAATCGATCCTATCCCCCAGGAGGGGATATAACAATCAGAATCTGGCCGCCAGATAATGGACGATTAACGAATTGGTGACTATGAAGGGGACATGTTGATCGGATTGACGAGACATGTCTGTTCTATTGCAGCTGCTATCGCGGTTGTGATTGCGCTCGTCTTTTCGACTGTAAGCATGGGATCAGCGGTAGATTCGACACGATCCATTGAGCTCGCGACGGAATCCCCTCGCCATCACGATATGCACTCGGAAGCCTTTTCGAACGAACATCTGCATGATGATGTTTCTTCATCCGAGGGACACGTTGGTCACAGTCACGGACATAGTCCTGATCATTCCCATGAAGTTCCTGCATTTCTAGAGCGCCCAATGATCGGCTTTATTGATGGCGGCCAGCGATGGCTCCTGTCATTGGCTGATCGTGGCATCATAGACAATCGCCCGATTTTGGAGCGTCCGCCCAGATCCATCTGAATCGCTTGAAGCGCCGCTCGGGCGGCAATTTCACGATTATTGGACTCTGGAGTTCACAATGCACCATTCGGAAACCCGAAATGGGTTCTTTGCCACGTTTTGGCAAAGACCATGGCTTCTGCCATTTTTAACGACCCTGCTGCTTTGCGCAGGCGTAGTCAGTTCTTTCGCACACGCTGTGGCAGAAGGTGACAAGGGCTATATTCAGGAAATAAGCGGCGTCAACATCCTGCCGTTTATCTATCTCGGTGCCAAGCACATGGTGACTGGCTACGATCATATCCTGTTCCTGTTCGGCGTCATTTTCTTCCTGTACCGACTGAAGCATATCGGTATTTATGTAAGTCTCTTTGCCATTGGTCATTCGACCACGATGTTGCTCGGCGTATACTTTAACATTGGAATCAACAGCTACATTATCGACGCCATCATCGGATTGTCCGTGGTTTATAAAGCGCTCGATAATATGGGTGCTTTTCAGCGTTGGCTCGGGTTTCAGCCGAATACCAAGGTTGCCACCCTTATTTTCGGTTTCTTCCACGGCTTCGGCCTCTCAACCAAGATCATCGAGTACAATATCTCTCCTGACGGCCTCGTTCCGAACTTGCTCGCCTTCAATGTCGGGGTGGAAATCGGACAATTGCTGGCTCTCAGCATGATCCTCATCGTGATGGGATATTGGCGCGGCACGCGTAGCTTCTGGAAATACGCCTATACCGCAAATGTAATGATGATGTGCGCCGGATTCGTGCTGATCGGATATCAGCTGGCCGGACTGTTCGTAGCTGCCTGAGGAGCTTTCAATGTATAATACTGATCTTCCAAACCGGGCTGACCTACCGACATCGGCCCAACTAAAGCGCTCAACATTTCTTGCTGGACTGAGCGCAATCGCTATCCTGGTCACGGTGGTATTGCCTTCCGAGTACGCGATTGATCCGCTTGGCGTGGGACGCGTCCTGGGGTTGACGGAAATGGGTGAAATTAAGACCCAGCTGGCGAAAGAAGCAGCTGACGATGCTGCCGCCGCCCAGTCTGATGGCGAAACTGCTGAAGCCGCCAATGGCGAGATTAAGGTTATATCTCAACGCCTGGATCGCATCGAAATGATGATCGCCGCCTCGATGGACGGAACGCCCGCTGCTGAACCACAGCGCACATCCTCGCTGCCTGAACAAGCAAAGCCAGCGGCGACTGATCCGGCACCGACCAGAGAGAGGTTTGGCAACGTCGATTCAGCAGAAACAACTGCCGCAGTTCCTTCCGTGCCGCCTGTCCGAACGGACGAGGTATCCTTCACATTGTCACCGGGGAAAGGGATTGAAGTAAAGCTTGTCATGGAGGAAGGCGACAAAGTCGATTTTGCCTGGACGGCAAATGGCGCAGTCGTGAACTTCGATACACATGGCGACGGAAACGGAAATAAGGTCTCCTATGAAAAAGGCAGAGGTGTCGGAGAAGATTCCGGTGTTCTCGAAGCCGCTTTCACTGGCAATCACGGCTGGTTCTGGCGCAACAGGACAGACAATGACGTAACCGTGACGTTAAAGACGAACGGGGAATATTCAGATCTGAAGCAAGTGATGTGATCAACAGCGTCAAACGCTTCTTGTGTATGTCTGAAGCCATTGATGATCTTCGACAGGCATGCTGATCATTCCGAGCCGGGATTGTTGATCCGATGGCCTCATCAAGAGGGTTTCGACCCACTGATGAGGCCGTTTTCCCAGGATTAGCGTGTCCTCGCCAGCATTGCATTTTCTGAAGATACGGGTGTGAGCGCGTTAATTTTCTCCAGAAGAATGTGGTTCTGTTCATTGCTTCGAATGCTAATGCCCACGTTGGCAGCTTTGATCTCCGATTTAATCAAAAAATAGTTTTGAAGAAGCCTCTCGAATTGTCCCTGCAGCCGATCCAAATCGAGTGTTTCGATACGCTGGCAGAATGGTATCTGATTGAATTCCGCCATCAGATAATCGTTCTTGTCATTGTAGCCTATTGAGATAAGGGGCTTTCCCATTTTCAAAGCGCAGACAATATTATGGTAACGCGACGCGACAACCATGTCGGTTTGCTCAATCTGCTGCATCAGTTGATGCAGATCAGTTGTCTCTTCGAAAATGACCGCGCCTTTATCGGTGTCATCCTTACTCATCGAGCCACGGACTTTCTGGGCCATTTCTGAGACGGCTACTTGATCGCCAATATCACCAGTCAGAAGACGCACTCGAAATCCCCGATCAATCAGATAAATGATGAACCGAGACAGCTTTTCTTGATAAGTTTTATAGATTAGCTCTGCGTTTGGGTCGTTTTTTGTCCAGCCTCGATAGTTCATTACGCCTACGCCTACCGTCTTATGCGCTGTGCTGTCGATCTGATGCATCGGTGGACGCGGCAAGTTAAATGCAATGTCCGGAAAGACAAAATCGCCCTTTACTTCAACGCCGATTGATCCGAGAAAATTCTTCGTAAATTCATCGCGATAGCTTCGATAGGAAGCCCCTTTCAACGCTGATCTGGCAAACCGTCGGCTGAAAGGATGATGTAGCGGGCCAGCACCGATGCTTACGAATGCGATTTTAACGCGAAGTAGCCGTGCAATGAGGCACCATCGGAAGACCACGAATGGCCACCCAAAGGCTGTATCCTGAAAGTCATCAAGTATTCCCGTTCCTGGAACGACGAGCCATCGTACGCCTTTCAACGTTCTCATCATTTGGAAAACACTCAAAACGTTCCGGGGGACGTCCCCGAGTAGTTTGCTGAGTTTACAAAGGAGTGAATTTTGCAGGACCAAGCGCCCGTGCCAACTCGCTTCGATGCCGTAGCGATCAGCAACGGCACGGGGATTGGCGCATATCGAATGTAATTCTACGTCAGGGATTCGAGACTGCAAAATGTCAATCATTGCTTCCAGCGAACCGTCGTTGCCGGAATTGCCGGATCCGAATTGGCCTAAAAGTGCAATCTTCATGGTTGCACTCCTATGGCGTGAAAATTCTGTCGTGGAACTTGTTCGAAGGAGGATCTGTCTGAAAAACGGACAAAAGTCGGCGGATGAGCAGCGCATACCAATGCAAGATGCCCGATCAATAGAGATAGTCGGAACATGGGAGTGCCTTTGAAAGTGTCTTTTGAACTGGTTCAAACTGACAACAGTCTAGGCTCGCGGAGGACGTTTTAGCCTAAATATGGTTTTCGACAACGTTACGGTCGGCTCGGCGCTATTGACCGCGTGGCAAGGAGGATCAGACCTGAAACTAATCAATCTTGCCTGTGAGGGAACCTCATGTGAAAGATAGGCAGAATGTTTGCTGGAAGGGAGATCTGTGCAATCTGCATGGCAGTGTTGGTGAGTATTATCAGGCTCAGGCGCTATAGTTTCATAGCTCGACTTAATATCAACGTACATAGCAGATGCATACGATGGCTGAAGCAAGGCAATAGCCAAGGCAAGCGCAGTGAAGATTGCACCTTTCAGAAACTGGTTGATGAGTTGAAAACCCATTCCTGTTCACCGACTTCCTGATATCGACGTGTCTAGAATAGGATTAGCTGGCAACTGCGTCGAGACGCGAACGGTTGTAATTACCTTATCCTTAAGGTGTACCGTCGTTATAAACTAGTTTATTTGAATTGTTTTATGACGCTGCAGAGTGAGTAAACTGATTGTGTTGAGCAATTTTGTTTTATTGAGTTTCAAAAAGAAAATATTGATTGAATGACGCAAATACTCAGTAAACGAGATAATTGCGTCATTCATTTTGCTTATCAATGGCAGTGATAGCCACCCGTTTTATGATTAGTGTGGCATCCGTTGGCGTCTGTTCCGCCGCTATGTGCCAAGGCCACTCCGGCCGAAAAAACAAACAGTATCACCCCAAGCATCAGTTTACGCATAAAATCCCCCTTCGCGTTCAAGTTGCGTTTTCTAACTTACAACAAGGGAACTAGTCGTCAATGTGATTTCACACGGCAGACTATATATCTTTGTCTGCTCTCAAGCGGAGCTATCCCCAATATTGCTGATAATCTGGGCCCTTCGATTCTGGCTGCTGAGCCTTTTCGGGATGAGTTATAATCACTGGTAACGGTGCAGGAAGATCGGGCCCGACAATGATTGCCTCACCTTGCGCCAACGATGGAATGAACGCTGCCGCATCACGATCTAGATCGCCGCATGCTCTTTCAATTGTCTCCCGGTCGCGATCATTGGTTAGGCGGTGTACAAAAAGAGTTCCCAACTGGCTTAGAACGTCGGTCGGGACGTCTCT
Source organism: Brucella oryzae (assembly GCF_041929965.1). NCBI lineage: Bacteria > Pseudomonadati > Pseudomonadota > Alphaproteobacteria > Hyphomicrobiales > Brucellaceae > Brucella > Brucella oryzae. The sequence continues at coordinate 122,042 of NZ_JBHEEO010000006.1, forward strand.
CGGTCGCTGTGTGGCAATAGCAGCCGTTAGACCAAATTTTCTGCCTTCTTTTGCAATCAATCCAAAAGCATCCAGTGAGATACGGTTGGTATCATCACCTATAGAGCGTCCCACGAATTGATGAGCTTCATCCAGGAAGCAAATGAGCGGGCATTCTTTGAATGCTTCTTCTCGTGCTAAATTCAGCAGGTATCGACCGATTGTATTCAGTAATATCTCGCGCGTATTATATTTAAAACTGACGCGTTCAAACGACAGTAAAAGCGCATTCTGTTTTGGGTCATCGATAAACCTTTTGATGATTTCACATACATCTTCGCCGTCTTCAGAAAATAAGCACCTCATTTCTGAAGAGGAAAGATAGTTTTCTATTCTGACGATCAACGAATTACAGAATCCTAGCGCGGCATCATCTACCTTGCCATAAAATCCATTAACATTGGCGTCGTAAGAACTATGCTTAACACATTCGTCCCGAATTTGGGCAGAGAGTAGGTGAATATCGAAGTCGCAGAATTGCGAGTCCAGATCGGAAGAATGATTGATCAGAGCCTTACTAATGGAACTCCGACTTCGCCCAACTTTTATGATCGTTCCACTTTCCCTGATCTCAATGAAGTGGTTTTTATCTTCCAAATATATTGTGTTACCATTTGCTTGTTTCTTAGCGCCAAATTTTTGCGGATCACTTCGTAATAGTGCTGATAATCTGAGGTTTTTAATTGCGCTTCGTAAATTGGGACCTTGCATCTGAGTGGAAGGCGTCAGAAGGCCGTACAGGTCGGTTTCCGACAGATACTTGTAAGGAAACCTTACAAGCGGGTGCTGCGCATCGCCTGTCGAGAAACGGTACTCCTTCGCCCCAGCTATTCTACCTTCGAACTCCCCAGTCGGGTCGAACAATATACATTTGCCTTTGAGACGAACCACTTCGTTAGCAAGTCGCGATAGCGTCCAGCTTTTCCCGCCACCCGTTGCACCAAATATGCCGCAATGTCTGCCAAAGAGTTTTTCTGGCGGGATCTTAATATAAGCGTCATTCAGTCCAGAAAGGCGTCCCAGCTCGATGAGGCTTTGAGCACCTTTTTCCGTTGCTGTTTCGCCAGAAAGAGCAGATTGGATCGCCGCTGCGAGTGCGTGTCCTTCCGCTAAATAGACGCTGTCTCCAATCCTAGGCTGGGTGTTGATACCGCGAGAAACCTCTTTCGTCGTTTTATCAATTGTGGCCAATAATTGAGCTCGGCCTTGAGGATCGGTGACGATTTCCTGCTCCAGTTGACGCTCCAACGCTGAACGTTGTCTCTCAGGAACAACGACATCCGTCAGACGACCAAGAACTATTGCTGCATCGCAATCAATAAAAAGAAAGTCACCTGTAGTACCTCTAGCGAGCCCCCGTTGTCCGGAAATGGCTAGACCTAGCGGAACCGTCAGCTCAACAGACGAGGCTCCCACTCGGGTTACGGTACCCACACGTTTATCGGGATCGATCAAGGCATAATTATTTGTCGCAATCATTATACGCCACCCAGATCTTCCAAACGCATTAAAAGCCTCTGGCGGTCGGTTTCGCCGGACACAGAAGGAATCGCGTCAACCAGATCTTCAAAGCGCCCGTTAAGGACCGTTAGTCTGTTGTCCCCTTGCTGGATCAAGCGCATCAGTTTCAATTGATATTTATTGGGTAGAAATTCCTCTGCTTTCAAAGCGTGATCAGGTTGGATAGCATCTAGCTTCTGTTCTTCAATAAAGCCTGGATCAACAAGTACTAGTTTTAAGGAAAGGTTGGATTCTACGGCAGACCAGATAGGTGAGCTTATATGATCGTCTGCGAACCCAAAGCCTGCAACGAAAATAGTGGTATCTGGTTCTCTTAACGCAGATTGAAACGCGGCAAACATATCTAAATAAGGCGTCTCGAACGCCTCCTGATACTTTGTAGACCTCGGATAGATCAACACAGGAGTTAGGTCATTTCCTTCGCCTTTGGCTCGCCGAATAACCGCGCCGTCTGATCTTCTTCTCCAGTCAACGGAACCATGCATTTTGTACAAATGAAAGACGCTGTCGATGTAATCGGCCTTTGTGCCAGACGATGATCTTCGTACGATATCTGTTTGAAAATAATCTCTATTGAAACGTTGTTCGGCGCTGTGCGAAAATCCGTCAATAAAAACAATACCTAGTCGCGCTCCAGCTTCTTCCAGACAAAGATCATAGTTGGTGGTAAAGAGCTTCACACGCGGTTTCTCAGCACTTCGCTTCGAAAACTTTCTCAGCAAATTCGAATGAGCGGGCAGGGATGTTTTCTCATCCACGAAACCAACTTCGCTCAGAATAGCGGTTTCGGCCTTCGAAATGAAATCTGTAAGTACCGAGACTTCGGAATCAAGCTGCTCAAATTGTTCGTCAGTGGCCTTAACGCTTAGCAACTCCAGCTTCATTTTACAGAGACTGAGCAGCTTTTCGATATTGCCTGCACTTTTCTCTTCCGGTTTAGGTGGCGACATGCCGAGTAATTCTTCGGCAATGTCGTCGAAGCTTTGACCGTTATTAAGTGTTTCCTTGTCAATTTTATCGCGGACAGCCTTCCAGAGTGTTGCCATGCCGGGGGCTTGCCCCCTGCCGCTCGAATTCACAGCAGAGAACGATGCACCGGACCCTAAGAGAAATATGACATTTGTAGAATTGAAAGCATTGCGAAGCGTCTCTCCGACCTTGTTCTTCGCTCCGGGAATTGTCCGGCTACTTGGATCGTTAGGATCGGCAGGTTGGTCTTCCCAAGCGAGCCATTTGTCTTCGCGCATATAAAGACGCAAATACTCGGCCATACCCGTCTTTTTTTGCCAATACCCGGTCATGCCCCCTCCGATTCGATCACGCAAACTGGACGCCATGTTCCATCATTTATTCAAGCTTAGTAAGAGCTACGATTAGCAATCAATTTAGCCGTGTGTTATGGCCTGGATAAAAGGGTTGCTGTGCTGATGCATGCTTTCAAAGCCCGGCTGCGCCGGGTCCGTTTTCGGCTTGACGCCGAATCGAGACGGCCCTCGGGCCGTCGCTTTGTTTGATTAGAAAGACTGAATCGGCTTTAGCATTGATCCACCGCCGTTCAGTCTTTCTAATTTTAAACGGAATCCGCCTAGCGGCGGATACATACTAGTTTGGAATAGATGCAATGATTCGCTGTTAGTGCGGATCAATGGGCTAGATTGGTGGATGGAAGGCTATTGGAAATGGTACCACGCTATAAAAAAAGTGATGATGTCGGAAAACCGTTCAACATCGCTTCCTATGCAATGTTGACGGTGATGATCGCGCAAGTCGTAGGTCTGAAGCCGGGGGAGTTTATTCATACGTTGGGTGATGCGCATATTTACGCCAATCATTTCGAGCAGGCGCGCCTGCAGCTTACCCGGACGCCAAAGAAATTGCCGACCATGTGGATCAATCCAGAAGTGAAGGATCTATTTGCCTTCCGTTTCGAGGATTTCCAGCTTGAAGGATATGAAGCTGATCCGACGATCAAAGCCCCGATTGCGGTCTGAGGTGCGCCATGTCATCTAATAAGCCGATAGTTTCGATCATTGTTGCTGCCGCCGAAAATGGTGTCATCGGGCGTGACAACGATATGCCATGGCGTCTCTCAACTGATCTCAAGCGTTTCAAGGCCCTGACACTCGGCAAGCCGGTTATCATGGGACGACGGACCTGGGAATCCATCGGACGTCCCTTGCCGGGACGACCCAATATCGTGATGACGAGGGACAAGGGATTTCAGGCGGAAGGTGCGAGCACGGTCGGTTCTCTCGATGAGGCAATTGCGCTCGGTCAAAAGCAAGCCGCTGACTTGGACGTCAGAGAGGTTTGCATCATCGGTGGCGGAAGGATTTATGCGGAGGCATTGCCTCTTGCGGACCGCATTCATCTGACGCGCGTTCTGGCCGAGATCGACGGAGATACGCATTTTCCGGAAATCGATCCGCAAATCTGGCATGTCGTTTCGCAAGAGGATGTCCCGGCCGGTGAGACGGATAGCCACCCAACGCGCTATTTCGTGTACGAAAAACGTGCTGTGTAAAGCATAGTTCACGAATTTTGTCGTCTTCGCGTTGAAAGCGGACCTCCCGATGCCTATAAAACGGAAACATTAGTTGATGACGGGAGTGGGCAGCTCGCTTTCCCGTCGCCTGGACGAGAGGTGAGGATGCCCTGGAGTAATCAGAATGGTGGCGGCGGCCCATGGGGCGGCGGCGGCGATAACAACAATAACAACAATAATGGCGGCCCATGGGGACAAGGACCTAAGGGCCCACGCGGCGGCGGCCAGAACACACCACCTGATCTGGAAGATATTCTGCGTAAAGGACAAGATCGTCTGAAGCAGGTCTTCCCCGGTGGTGGCAAGGGCGGCAGCAATCGCGGCGTTCTTTTTCTTATTGGTGCAGCTGTTATCGGCTTTTGGCTTTACCAATCTGTCTATACGGTGCAACCGGACGAACTCGCTGTCGAATTGCGTTTCGGCAAGCCGAAGGATGAAGTGTCGGAGCCCGGCCTGCATTTCCATTGGTGGCCGATCGAAACTTATGAAAAAGCGCAGATTGTCGAGAAGCAGATCAATATCGGCGGACAGGGTAATCGGGGGGCGACTCAGGGCTTGATGCTAACCGGCGACCAGAACATCGTGAATGTTCAGTTCTCTGTCCTCTATCGTGTCTCCGATCCGCGTGCTTACTTGTTCAACGTTGATAATCCTGATGCGATGGTGCAACAGGTTTCGGAAAGCGCGATCCGTGAAATTGTCGGTCGCCGTCCTGCTCAGGACGTTTTCCGTGATAACCGTTCCGCAATTGCATCGAGCGTTCGCGACATCGTTCAGCAGACTCTCGATACTTACAAGGCCGGTATCCAGATCAATGCCGTTTCCATCGAAGATGCAGCGCCGCCGCGTGAAGTGGCTGATGCCTTCGATGAAGTGCAGCGGGCCGAACAGGACGAAGACCGTTTCGTAGAAGAATCGAATCAGTATTCGAACCAGAAGCTCGGTCAGGCTCGCGGTGAAGCAGCCCAGCTTCGCGAGGAGGCTGCCGCTTACAAGAACCGTGTCGTTCAGGATGCGGAAGGTGAGGCGCAGCGCTTCAGCTCTGTTCTGGGTGAATACCAAAAGGCACCGGAAGTGACGCGCAACCGCCTGTTCCTCGAAACCATGGAACAGGTGCTGAAGAGCACCAAGAAAGTTATTGTCGAACCTGGAAAGGATGTCGTGCCTTATCTGCCGCTGAACGAACTCATGCGCCAGCAGCCACGTCCCGGCGTGAATGCGACCACGACGACCCCGAGCGGAGGTAACCAGTAATGGCCCAGAACAAGCTCCCAATTATTGGCGGTATCATTGCCGTCATCGCTTTCCTGATCTACTCCGCTACTTTCATCGTATCAGAGCGTCAGCAGGCCATCGTGCTTCGTTTCGGCCAGATCGTTGACGTGAAGACGGAACCGGGCATCTATTTCAAGCTGCCTTTCGGTTTCCTCGACGCAGATACCGTGCAGCTGATCGATGATCGCCTGCTGCGCTTCGATCTGGACGATATCCGCGTTCAGGTTTCGGGCGGCAAGTTCTATGACGTCGACGCGTTCCTCGTCTATCGCATTACCGATGCGCGGAAGTTCCGTGAAACCGTTTCGGGCAGCACGCTGCTTGCTGAACAGCGTCTTCGTACCCGTCTCGATGCTGCATTGCGTAGCGTTTACGGCCAGCGCGGTTTCGAAGCCGCGCTTTCGGAAGAGCGCGGCGATATGATGCGTGAAGTGCGCGACCAGCTTCGTCCCGATGCAACGTCGCTTGGCCTGACCATTGCCGATGTGCGTATCCGCCGTACCGACCTAACGGCTGAAGTTTCCCAGCAGACCTATGACCGCATGAAGGCGGAACGTCTTGCCGAAGCGGAGCGCTTGCGCGCCCGTGGCCGTGAAGCTGCCCAGCGTATCCGCGCTGTTGCCGATCGCCAGGTCGTCGAAACAATCGCGGAAGCCCGTAAGGAATCGGAAATCCTTCGCGGTGAAGGCGATGCGCAGCGCAGTGAAATCTTCGCACGTTCTGCAGGCAAAGACCCGGGATTCTTCGCCTTCTATCGGTCGATGTCCGCTTATCGTGAAGCGCTTGAGACCCCGGACACAACGCTGGTTCTCTCGCCTGACTCGGAGTTCTTCAAGTTCTTCCGTGATGCTGGCGGCAAGCTGGCAACCCCTGCCCAGTAACGCGCAGGGACAGCTCAAATGAGCGATTTTCTAGCCGCCGTAGGTCTTCTCTTCGTTCTCGAAGGGCTGCTCTACGGCGGCTTTCCTTTTTTGGCGAAGAAGCTTGCCCGAGAGGCAAGCGAGACACCGGAGAACATGTTGCGCATTGCCGGGATTGTAGCGCTTGCAATTGGCGTCGGCATTGTCTGGCTTGTCAGGGGATAAGCCGCTTTCCTTCTGTTATTTATTGTCTGTAGTCTATGCGGGGCCGTAAACAGGCCGTATTTTGCAGCGACTTATCGCTAATCAAACGACTGCAAGCAGACAGGAACGGAGCAGGGCTTCATGGCAATTGCACCAAAGGCGGGATTTGCTCGCACCCTTTTCGCAACCGTGGCATTGGGGGCGATGACCGTCGCTGGCACTCTTTCGGTAGGAACGCCTCCGGCAATCGCGGCTCAGGGACCGGCTTCCGTCGCCGATCTGGCCGAAGGGCTGCTTGATGCGGTCGTGAACATCTCGACCTCGCAGACAGTTAAAGAAGACGGCGAAGGTGACGGCGCTGTTCCGATGCCGCAGGTGCCGGAAGGCTCTCCGTTCCAGGAATATTTCAAGGACTTCTTCGGTGACAAGGGTGGTGCACAGGGCGACGAATCGCGCAAGGTCCAGTCGCTGGGTTCCGGCTTCGTCATCGATGCCGAAAAAGGCTTCATCGTCACGAATAATCATGTCATTGCCGATGCGGATGAGATCGAAGTCAATTTTAACGATGGTTCCAAGCTAAAAGCGGAACTGGTCGGAAAAGATATCAAGACCGACCTGGCAATCCTCAAGGTTGATCCGTCCAAGCATAAGCTGAAAGCTGTTCAATTTGGCAATTCGGAAAAGGCACGCATCGGTGACTGGGTTCTCGCAATTGGCAATCCCTTTGGTCTCGGCGGAACGGTAACGGCCGGCATTATCTCGGCTCGAAAGCGTGACATCAATTCTGGTCCCTATGACGACTTCATCCAGACCGATGCGGCCATCAATCGGGGCAATTCCGGTGGTCCGCTGTTTGACATGGACGGAAAGGTGATCGGCATCAACACGGCGATCATTTCTCCCTCGGGGGGCTCTATCGGTATCGGTTTTGCCATCCCTGCTGAGATGGCTGTGGGGGTTATCGATCAGCTTAAGGAGTTCGGCGAAGTTCGCCGCGGCTGGCTTGGTGTACGTATCCAGCCCGTCACCGAAGATATTGCCCAGAGCCTTGGATTGAAGGAAGCCAAGGGCGCGCTGATTGCCGGTTTGATCGAAAACTCGGGCGTCGACAACAAGGCTATTGAAGCCGGCGATGTTGTGATCCGCTATGAGGGCAAGCCGGTCGATACCGCCCGCGATCTGCCGCGACTGGTTGCTGAAACTCCGGTCGGGAAGGAAGTCGAAATCGTTGTGGTTCGCCAAGGCGAGGAAAAAACGCTGAAGGTCAAGCTTGGACGTCTTGTTGAGGATGACAAGAGCACTGAAACCGCGACAGAAGATCAAGCTCCGCTTCCTGAGAGTGAGGGCGGTGATGAAGGCACACAAACACCGGATACGCCCAAAAAGGAACAGAAAAGCGATGCTGCCCCGAGCGTTCTCGGGATGAAGCTCAGCGAACTGAATGACGATGTTCGTGGTGAGTTTGGTATTGCCGAAGATGTGGAGGGTGTTGCGATTCTTTACGTCTCTCCGGGCTCTGCTGCTGGTGAAAAGCGTATCGAAACCGGTGATGTCATTGTCGATATCGGACAGGTGACTGTGAAGACGCCAGGCGACGTTAAGAAGCGTATTGATGCGCTGCGCCGCGAAGGACGCAAGAACGCGCTTCTGATGCTCGCTTCCCGATCGGGAGAATTGCGTTTTGTGACTGTCCGGATCAATTGATCCTTCTGTTTCATTTTCCTCCGGTGTGCTATGGACCGGCGTCATTCGGAGTAGGGTGAGTTGGAAACAGTCGATATTGTGGTGATAGGTGCTGGCGCGGCGGGCATGATGTGTGCCATCGAGGCGGCCAAGCGCGGGTGTTCCGTGCTGGTCGTGGATCACGCCAAGGCAGCCGGTGAGAAAATCCGTATATCGGGCGGCGGTCGCTGCAATTTCACCAATCTTCATGCAAGCCCGAAGAACTATCTCTCGCAGAACCCGCATTTCTGTATCTCGGCTATGAGCCGCTACACGCAGCGCGACTTCATCGCGCTCGTGGAGCGACACCGCATTGCTTATCACGAGAAGACGCTTGGCCAACTCTTCTGTGATGGCTCTGCTTTGCAGATAATCGAGATGCTGCTGGGCGAAATGAAGCGCTATGGTGCGCGACTGAAGCTTGGCTGCGGCGTCAGTTCCGTCGTGAAATCAACGCAGGGCTTTTCTCTCCAGTTGTCGGATGGTCCAGTGCGCTGTCGATCACTGGTGGTGGCGTGTGGAGGAAAGTCGATTCCCAAGATGGGAGCTACGGGCTTCGGCTACGATATCGCGACACAGTTCGGATTGCGGATTGTCGAAACACGACCGGCACTGGTGCCGCTGACGTTAGAACCCAATACATTGGAGCGGCTGAAGCCGTTGGCCGGTGCTGCCGTCGATGCTGTTGTCTCCTGTGGCAAAACCAAATTTTCCGAGGCAATGCTTTTTACGCATCGTGGTATTAGCGGCCCTTCGATCTTGCAGATATCTTCCTACTGGCGGGAAGGCGATGAAATCCGTATTGCGATGCTGCCGAAAACGGACATTTTCGAGGCGCTGCGTGAGCAACGCAAACAGAGCGGCAAGCAGGCATTGCAGACCGCGCTGGCGCTTTATCTTCCGAGAAAGCTTGCACAGACGATAGCCGAAGATATCGCTGCGACCGGTCATCTGGCGGATATGTCCGACAAGATGTTCCGCCGTGTCGAGGCCGCGATAAACGACTGGTGCATCAAACCTGCCGGTTCGGAAGGTTACCGTACAGCGGAAGTTACGCTTGGAGGGGTCGATACGCGCGATCTCGACTCCAAGACCATGGAAGCCAAATCCGTTCCCGGCCTGTTTTTCATCGGTGAGGTGGTCGATGTTACGGGGTGGCTCGGCGGCTATAATTTCCAGTGGGCCTGGTCTTCAGGCTGGGTTGCCGGTCAGGCTGCCTGAATGCGATAAACCGCGTGACGCTTCAGATGCGGAGTTTCATTCGGCACGCGGGGATGATCGAAATCGCTCGCCGGATCACGGCTCATGCCGATGCGCTGCATGACGGCCGTAGACCGCTCGTTATTATGGACGGCGAAGGAAACGACTTCAGTAAGGCCCAGCGTGCCAAAAGCATATTCGATCAGCGCTTTGCCTGCTTCTGTCACATAGCCCTTGCCCCAGAACGGGATTGCCAGCCGCCAGCCGATTTCAACAGTGCCGTCCGGTAAATGAGGTTCGAGATCGGTGCGCGCGAGGCCTGCAAAGCCGATGCACCGCCCCCCTTCTTTTTCTTCCAGCGCATAAAAACCGAGTCCCGTTTCGGAAATCATTTTCTGAAGGCGGTCGAACAATTCATCCGATTGCGAGCGGTCCCTGCGAAAGGGAAAGAAACGCATCACCTCTTCATCGGAATTGATGACGTGGAACAGATCGCGGTCGCGATCCTCCCAGTTCCGGATGATGAGGCGAGGCGTTTCGAGAATAATCATTGAACGAAGTCCGTCTTTCGATAGCCTTGAATATAGAGGAGAGCGGTCAGGTCGCCATGATCAATCCGCATTCGGGCCTGCGCTGCCACAGCTGGCTTTGCGTGGAGTGCAACGCCGGTGCCCGCAAGCTGGATCATGCCGAGGTCGTTCGCTCCATCGCCCACCGCAATTGCGTCATCCGGTGTGAGGCCGAGGCGGTCGGCAATTTCCACGAGCTTCTCGACTTTAGCTTCCCGACCGAGAATAGGTTCCGTGACCAGACCGGTCAAATGCATGCCATCGTCGATCAACCTGTTTGCGCGTTCTTCGTTGAAGCCGATCATTTCGGCGATACGTTGGGTGAATGAGGTAAAGCCGCCGGACACAAGCGCCGTGTAAGCACCATGTTTGCGCATGGTGCGCACGAGTTCCGGCCCACCGGGCATCAGTGTGATGCGGGTTGAAATGACCTTGTCGATGACGTTGAGCGGCAGGCCTTTCAACAAGGCCACGCGTTCGCGCAAGGCCGGTTCAAAAGCGATTTCGCCATTCATAGCACGTGCGGTGATTGCCGCCACATGCTCGCGAAGACCGGCTTCCTCTGCCAGTTCGTCGATGCATTCCTGCTGGATCATGGTGGAATCCATGTCGGCTATCAGAATTTTCTTGCGTCGGCGCTCCTGTTCCTGCACCACCACATCGACCGGCGCGCCATCAAGCGAATGGTGCAGCAGGGTTTCGGCTTCTTCACTGCAGATCCCCGATGGAAGTGCAATGTCGCAGGCGATGTTGTCGGCCAGCCAATAGAGGCCGGTTGCATTCACTGCTGCTGAGGCTTTAATCCCAAGCGCTGATGCAAGCGAGGCCTTAGTCGGATTGGCGATCAAAGTGGCGACGAGAGAAACCTGTTGGGACATGGAGAGCAATTCCGGCGATGAGTGAGAATGCGGTCACGAATGCAATCCTGATAGCTGGCCCGACGGCCAGCGGCAAGTCGGCACTTGCCATTCGTTTGGCTTGTGAGACTGGCGGCTTTATTGTGAACACTGATTCCATGCAGGTTTACGATGTTCTTGATCTTCTGACTGCGCGACCGGATAAAGCGGATCTCGCCGCCGCAGAACATCATCTCTATGGACATGTCGCCCCATCGATATCCTATTCGACCGGACGATGGCTGGATGATGTGGCTGACCTGCTATCTCAACCTGCCATGAAGCACAGGACCCCAATCTTTGTTGGCGGGACGGGGCTTTATTTCAGAGCGCTGCTTGGTGGACTGTCGCAGATGCCAGAGGTGCCGGTTGATGTTCGCGCCTACTGGCGAGGACGTATGGAGACGGACGGTCCGGAACTTCTTCACCGGCTTCTCAGCGAACGTGACCCGGATATGGCCGCAACCCTTCAACCCTTCGACAGCCAGCGCATCGTTCGGGCGCTGGAAGTTCTTGAAGGCACCGGAAAGTCGCTTCTTGCTTGGCAGCAGACGAAAGGGCAGGCACTGGCAGACGATGAGAGCGCGCGCAAGATCGTATTGCTGCCGGACCGGTCATGGCTTTCAGAGCGTATTGCCCGGCGTTTTGCCCTGATGTGGGACAATGGCGCGATTGATGAAGTCAAAGCGTTGCTGATGCTTGATCTCGATCCGGCGTTGCCCGCAATGAAGGCCATCGGTGTGCGTGAGATCACGGCATTTCTGCAAGGCTCGATGTCGCGGGAAGAAGCAATTGAACGTTCGGTTATCGCCACCCGGCAATATGCAAAGCGCCAGTCGACCTGGTTTCGAAATCAGCTCGATGATCGCTGGTGTGTGAATGCAAATTCTGATGATGCCTTCGCTCAATTAACGACAACGAAATAACTCGCTGGCACTCTCTGAAACAGGAGAGGCGGGCGCGGACTATGCGGTTTCATAAATCGGAGCGAGCATTTTTTATTCTGATTGTTTTGATGTTCGGTATTGGGCTGTTGCTATATCAAGCTCGTGTCGACATCGGACAATTGCAGACATTGCCTCTTGATGTGAGTGCGTCGGAACTGGTTTCGAGACTCGATCAGTTGAGTTACGTCACAATATGGGTGTTGATTGCAACCATTGCTTGCGGGTTATTCCTGATCTATCCGCAAATCCGTACCGATGCGCAGGACCGCGGCAAGCTGCAGGTCATTACGCAGGATCTTTCCGAACGGTCGCAGACCCTCGAACATGCAGCGCTGACGGATAGCCTGACAGGCATGCAGAACAGGCGATATTTCGATGAGGCGCTGAAGGAATATCTGGTCCAGTTCGACCGGATTCAGCGCCCTGTGGGGTTGATGATTATCGATCTCGATCATTTCAAGACAGTGAACGATACATATGGGCATGACATTGGCGATATCGTGCTGCAAGAAGTGGCGCGGTGTCTGAAGGACTATACGCGGTATCATGATGTCGTTGCCCGGCTTGGCGGCGAGGAGTTCGCAGTGCTTGCGCCGAACATGGATGCAGAATTGATGATCAAGCTTGCCAATCGTATCCGCAAGGCCATATCGACGCTTGAAATCGATCTGGGCGATGAGAAGCTTGGCGTTACCGTCAGTATCGGTCTTGCCATTTGGGACCGGCGCGAGAACTCGAAGGACCTCTATCGTCGCGCCGACAAGATGCTCTATGCCGCGAAGAACATGGGCCGTAACCGCGTCTGTGCTTAGTTCCAGGCTGATACGAATTTCGGTTCGCTAAACTAGCGATCGCGGTCCTTGCGAAAGCTCCGCACCAGTTCGCCCATCTTCTCAATGCTCTGTTTTGTGTCGAGGCTGAGTGATGTTTGCGGCTTCGACGGAGAAGAGCGATGGTAAGTTTCGTCCGTAGGCGTTTGGTCCCGGCGATTGGTGGAGACCGGGCTGCCCCACAGATTATCCTCGTCTCCGCTCTGGTCCACCGGTTGCGCTTGCGAACTGTTCTCAAAAGCACGCAGTCTTTCCACGATACGGTCGAGCGATATTTTGCCTTCGCTGCGCCAGCTTGAAAAAGCGCTTTTGCTCTTGCTGCGTCCGGGAAGCTGATGCGGCGGGATGGTTTCGAATGTCAGGCGCATTGGTGTGGAGAAGGCTTCGCCGAACGCAATGGCCTCGCGGTTAGCGATTGATGACAGAAAGCCAGCCATGCTTTGCGCGCCGCCACGAATAGCCCCCCTGATGATTTCCTGATCGCGCTCATTACCCAGCCGCATCGCAAAAATCGAATTGCACTGTGAGAGGATCGTTGGGTCAAGTTCGCCAGGGCGCTGGCTTATCACTCCGAGATAGGAGCCGTATTTCCGACCTTCTTTGGCAATTCGCGCTATGGCTTGTCTTGTTGGCCAGAACCCGGCGTCGCGGTCGGCGGGAATATAACGGTGGGCTTCTTCACAGATCACGAGCGTCTGCAGGCTGCCCTCGCTTGAAAGAGCGATATCGAATGCCAGACGACACAAGACGGAAGCAACGGCATTGATAACCTCGGACGGTAAACCGGCAAGCTGGAATGTGCAGATGGGCTTTTCGTTCTGCGGGATGCGGAAAATCCGGCCAATGGCCTGCCGCATTGTTTCCGGGCCACCAGTTACGGCGAACATGAAGCGGAAGCGGGGATCGGCGGAGATCGATTCCAGCCGAACCTTAAGGCTGCGCAGGTAGGGACGTTCCGCCTTGCTGTCGAGAAGTCCCATCCGCTCGTCGATAAGGGCTATCAGGTCAAGCAGACGATAGGCGATGGGCGTGTCGGCGCTGACGCTCTGGCGGTCGGCAAGCTGTCGTCGCAATGTTTTCGTGGCTGACAGTTCAGTACCCTGCATTTTTTCACGGGCTAGCTGAACCAGATCACGCAGTATATCGAGCTCCATTGGGTCCGGCGCGCGCCCACGAAAGATCACATCTGCAAATTCATCAAGTCGCAGCATCCAGAATGGTAGTTCGATGTTCGTCTGATCGACTGCAACTGCAAGATCCGGGAATGCGCTTGCAAACTCATTGTGTGGATCGAGAATGAGCACACGCAGATTGGGTTTTTCGGTGACGATCCGGCGTAGCAGCAGCATGACTGCGCTCGATTTTCCGACGCCCGTTGTGCCGACGATAGCAAAATGCCGGGAGATAAGGTCATCGACCGATATGTAGGCGGGAACGGTTGCATCCTGCGTGAGAGTACCGATTGAAACGCTGCTGTGACCGGTTTGTGCATAAATCGCAGCAAGATCGGTGGCGCGGATGCGATGTGCAATAGCGCCGGGGTGGGGGAATTGCGAAATGCCGCCGTTGAAAGTGGTTTGTCCGGTCGGCTGTACACGAACTTCACCCAGAAACTCGACATGGACATGAAGAGTGTTATCACCGCCGCGTATCCAAATATCTCCGGGAACAAGCACGTTGCGGATGAGGCCAACGACGCGATTGTCTCCTGTCTGAATGGATATAAGCTGGCCTACGGCCCAATAATCGTCGGATGCTGCCGAAGAGGGACCTGACAATGCCGAGACAATGGCGCTCTCGCCGTCGCATTGGATGACATAGCCTTCCGTACGATTGCGCTGTACATATTTGCCCTGTTCTCGCGCGTTGGAACTATCCCCGAATTCGCTCATGCTGCCCACTTCGCCCCAACTTTCAACAGGAGGTTTCGTGTCAGGATAAGAATCTTCTGTTGAAATAAAGTTATCGTTCGGGGCGGGTGAGCCTAAGAAAATATCGCAGCAATGTATTTATGCGTTGACGACGCCAAATCCGGCGATTAGTGTCCGCCACCATGAACACGATTATTATTCTTGTGGTACGGGCGCGCATGGGCAGGATGGTGTAACCATCCGGCGAAAGCTCCCATGCGCGAAAGACAGGCTCCCTCGGGGGCCTTTTTTATTATCCAAATCAGAAATGAAATGCAGACGACGGGAAGAGAGCAATGACTGCAGGTAAACGTGAGGCGGACGCAAACGCCGCAGAAACGCAAGAAGCGAGCAACCCACGCGAAATGACCGGCGCTGAAATGGTCATTCAGGCTTTGATCGATCAGGGTGTGGAGAGCATCTTCGGTTATCCCGGTGGCGCCGTGCTTCCGATCTATGACGAGCTTTTCCAGCAGGACAAGGTTCAGCACGTTCTGGTCCGTCACGAGCAGGGTGCGGGACACGCTGCGGAGGGCTACGCACGTTCGACCGGCAAAGTCGGTGTGATGCTCGTTACGTCTGGTCCGGGTGCGACCAATGCCGTCACGCCGCTGCAGGATGCCCTGATGGACTCCATTCCGCTGGTTTGCATCTCCGGTCAGGTTCCGACAACGCTGATCGGCTCCGATGCGTTTCAGGAATGCGATACGATTGGTATCACGCGCCCCTGCACCAAGCACAACTGGCTGGTAAAGGATGTCAACGATCTGGCGCGCATCCTACACGAAGCCTTTCATGTCGCTTCCACCGGTCGTCCAGGTCCCGTTGTGGTCGATATTCCGAAGGATATCCAGTTTGCCAAGGGCATTTATACGTCACCGGAAACTGCGCCGCGTACCAGCTACCGTCCGGTTCTCGACGGCAATGCGCAGGCAATTTCGGATGCGGTTCGTCTGCTGGTCAATGCAAAGAAGCCAGTCATCTATTCCGGCGGCGGCGTGATCAATTCCGGCCCGGCAGCTTCCCGTCTGCTGCGCGAGCTGGTGGAGATCAGCAATTTCCCCATCACGTCAACGCTGATGGGGCTCGGCGCCTATCCGGCATCAGCTAAGAACTGGCTCGGCATGCTCGGTATGCATGGCACCTACGAAGCCAATATGACCATGCACGATTGCGATGTCATGTTGTGCGTCGGCGCGCGTTTCGATGATCGTATAACCGGACGTCTGAATGCATTTTCTCCGAACTCGAAGAAAATCCATATCGATATCGACCCATCATCGATCAACAAAAGCGTTCGCGTCGATGTTCCAATCATCGGCGATGTCGCGCATGTTCTGGAAGATATTGTTCGGCAATTCCGTGCCTCTGAAAAGAAGCCGGAAAAGCAGGCAATCGGCGCCTGGTGGGAGCAGATCGATCGCTGGCGCGCCCGCAATTCGCTCGCCTATGCGCCGAACAAGGACGTTATCATGCCGCAATATGCAATTCAGCGGCTGTATGAACTGACCAAGGATCGGAAGACCTATATCACCACGGAAGTTGGCCAGCACCAGATGTGGGCCGCGCAGTTCTATGGCTTTGATGAGCCAAACCGCTGGTTGACCTCTGGTGGCCTCGGCACCATGGGGTATGGTCTGCCGGCGGCACTCGGCGTGCAGATCGCGCACCCTGATGCGCTGGTTATCGACATTGCAGGCGATGCCTCGATCCAGATGTGCATTCAGGAAATGTCGGCTGCTATCCAGCATAATGCGCCGATCAAGATCTTCATCCTGAACAACCAGTATATGGGCATGGTGCGCCAATGGCAGCAACTGCTGCATGGTAACCGTCTGTCGCACTCTTATACCGAGGCGATGCCGGATTTCGTCAAACTGGCCGAGGCCTATGGCGCGCACGGTATTCGCTGCGACAAGCCGGGTAATCTCGATGCTGCCATTCAGGAAATGATCGACATCGACAAGCCGGTTATCTTCGATTGCCGCGTAGCAAATCTGGCCAACTGCTTCCCAATGATCCCATCAGGCAAGGCGCATAACGAAATGTTGTTGCCAGATGAAGCAACAGATGAGGCCGTTGCCAACGCCATCGATGCCAAGGGCCGCGCGCTCGTCTGATCCGGAGGAAAGAAATCATGAATGCACAGAACCTAGCTTCCGGATCGGCCTATTTTATCGCTGCCGAAACACAAACGCCGGAAACGCACACGCTCGCCGTCCTCGTCGACAACGAACCGGGTGTCCTTGCCCGCGTGATCGGCCTTTTCTCGGGGCGTGGCTACAACATTGAAAGCCTGACGGTTTCGGAAACCGAGCATGAAAAACACTTGTCGCGCATTACAATTGTGACGCGGGGCACGCCGCATGTCCTCGACCAGATCCGCCACCAGCTGGCTCGTATTGTTCCAGTTCACCGCGTAGTCGATCTAAGCCATCGCGCTTCGGAGCTTGGTCATGACCGTCCGGTTGAGCGTGAACTGGCGCTGGTGAAGGTCGCCGGCAAAGGCGAGGCAAGGGCGGAAACGCTTCGTCTTGCCGATGCGTTCAAGGCGAAGGTGGTCGACGCAACGACAGATCATTTCATTCTGGAGATTACCGGAAAGACCGCCAAGATTGATCAGTTTATCTCGATCATGAAGCCGCTCGGACTGGTTGAAACCTGCCGCACGGGTGTCGCTGCCATGAATCGTGGTCCAGAAAGTATGTAAGCTTCCAATCAAAATCGATACAATATCATTGATAACCGGTACAATGTTTCGATTGTGCCGGTTTTTTATTAAGCTAATTTGTCCCTATAAACTGGGGCTGTCACATGTCTGTTGAAATTTTTCTGGCACTTCTTGTCTTCGCCTTCGTCTCGTCCGTTACGCCGGGGCCAAACAATCTGATGCTTCTAGCGTCGGGCGTAAACTTCGGTTTCCGCCGTACGATTCCGCATATGCTGGGGATCGGTGTAGGCTTTTTCATATTGTTGCTGGCGATTGGTTTTGGTCTTGGCACTTTGATCGAAACTGCGCCGTCATTCTATGCCGCGCTGAAATTTGCTGGTGGCGCCTATATGCTTTATCTCGCTTGGAAAATTGCCATGTCGCGTTCTATCGGAGAGGCAAAACACGGCGATAAAAGCAAGCCAATGACCTTCTTTCAGGCCGCGGCCTTCCAATGGGTCAATCCGAAAGCATGGGTGATGGCGATCACTGGAATTGCCACCTATGCCAGCCATGACAACTATTATGTCGCGGTATTTCTGGTCAGCGCCGCCTTTGCGATTGTGAATTTGCCGAGCGTTTCGGTCTGGGCAGGATTTGGCACATTGCTGCGCAACTGGCTTTCCGATCCTGTTCGTTTGAAATGGTTCAATTTTATCATGGCCTTGCTGCTCGTCTTGAGCCTGTGGCCGATGCTGAAATAAGGGTGAAGGGCTAATGAGTAACCAGCTTCCAACTTATGATGATGTGGTTTCTGCCGCAAAGCAGATCGAAGGTTACGCGCACCATACGCCGGTATTCACATCGCCAACTATCGACCGCGAAACCGGCGCACAGTTCTTTTTCAAATGCGAGAATTTCCAGCGCATCGGTGCCTTCAAGTTTCGCGGTGCTTTCAATGCCCTGTCGCGGTTCACGGATGAGCAGAAGGCGCGAGGTGTACTGGCTTTTTCGTCTGGTAACCACGCACAGGCGATAGCACTCGCAGCAAAACTGCTCGGCATTGGCGCGACCATCATCATGCCTGAGGATGCGCCGCAAGCGAAACTTGATGCAACGCGAGGCTATGGAGCGAAGGTTGTCACCTATAACCGCTATGAAGAAGACCGCGATGTGATCTCGAAGCGTCTGGCCGAAGAGGGTGGGCTGACGCTCATTCCACCGTTCAATCATCCCGATATCATTGCCGGACAGGGAACCGCCGCCAAGGAGCTGATTGAGGAAACCGGGCCTCTTGATGCATTGTTCGTTTGTCTCGGCGGTGGTGGTCTGCTTGCAGGTTCGGCACTTGTGGCGAAAGCCTTGTCGCCGGGCTGTGATGTCTACGGCGTGGAGCCGGCGGCGGGAAATGACGGTCAGCAATCGTTCCGCTCTGGCAAGATAGTCCATATCGACGTGCCGAAGACACTGGCGGACGGCGCGCAGACGCAAGCTCTTGGAGACATGACCTTTGCCATTATCCGCGAAACCGTTCGCGATATTCTGTCCGTCAGCGACGATGAACTGGTTGAAGGCATGAGATTCTTCGCCAGTCGGATGAAAATGGTGGTCGAGCCTACGGGTTGCCTCGCTTTTGCTGGTGCACGCCAGATGGCATCGATACTAAGTGGCAAGCGGGTAGGGGTAATCGTCAGCGGTGGCAATGTCGATATGGAAAAATTAGCGATGCTAGCCAGTCAATAGATGGCAGCGGCTGGAGGCGTCTCCTCGGCCGCTGCCTATCTGTCATTTGAGCAGGGCATAGCCAAAGGTGTGACATTCGTTGAGGCCGCACTGGACGCCAACCGACACGAAATTAATCACGCCAATCACTATCACATACAAGCTTAACACCGCAGCAAATGCGCGTAGCAGCGGCGACTGTGTCAGAGATTTTTGCTGTAATTGCGGGTTGCCGCCCCAGATGATCAGTTGAAATGCGAAGGCAACCAAAAGTGCCACTGCAATGAGAATTGACCAGACTGGCAGATGGAGACCAAAGACCGTGCTGCCAATGTATGCATGCCCGGGGCGTGGATAGATATCGAGCAATGTCTGTCGTACTGATATGATCAGTAGGAACAGTGAGAAAATCATGCTCAAGCCCGTATTGCGGTATGAATAGCCGTGCCGGAACTGAAGCATAATGCCAAAGCAAACGCCCAACATCGCGAGACGCTGTAGAAGGCATAGCGGACAAGGCAATTCGCCATCGACGTATTGGAGTGTCATGGCAGCTGTAAGAATGGCCGCAATGGTTGCCATCATACCCAGAAGATAGAGGGAGAGCAGGGTAATGGATGTCCTTCGTTCAGCTGTGCCAAAGTCTAGATTGAAAGCGCTCATGCTGCTTCTCCATGAGGTTCCTGATTTGTAACGAAAGCAAAAGAGAATTGTCGTTGCCATGGTTGGTCGATAATACGCGTCTGAATCCATGGCATTCTGAAACCATATTCGGGGCTGTATATTTCCCATAGAAATTGTTTAACAGCTAATGATAGGCAAATTATAATAAGGAATATTGCGATGGTTGGACGTCCAAACCATCCAATAATTAATGAAATTGCCAATACAAAAAAAGTAACAAGCATCATTATGGTGCTCCTTTATAGTGGTAATAATAATGTAACTTCGTTAATTCATAGTGAATTTTACTGCGGTGAGTTTTCATATTAGTTTATTGAATTTGATTAATATTGTTAATTAGGTATACTTAAATTTTTTATGCGTATCCTATATATTGGGTTTGTGGCTTTGATGCTGTTTTGTTCTCCTATTTCACTTGTTTTTAACCGACGAATCTTGTCTGAACGGAGCATGCAGTTTTCACCGAAGCAGAATCAGGCTTTGACGGCAGTCAGCAAGTGGCTGAAGGAGAGGCAATCCCCAATCTTCAGGTTGTTCGGCTATGCCGGTACGGGCAAGACGACGCTCGCCCGCTATTTCGCCGAGCATGTGGATGGGGATGTGCAATTTGCCGCCTTCACTGGAAAGGCAGCACAGGTTTTGCGCTCGAAAGGTGCGAGTAATGCCCGCACGCTTCATTCGCTGATCTATCGTCCGCGCGGCGAAGAGGCGATTGAAGATGAAGCCACCGGCAAGACTTCCATTGCGCCGACTTTTTCGCTTAACCGACAAAGCCCTGTCGCAAAAGCGGCGATGATCGTCGTGGACGAATGTTCCATGGTCGATGAAGCGCTGGGACGGGATCTGATGAGTTTCGGCACTCCCATCCTCGTTCTTGGTGATCCAGGACAATTACCTCCCATTTCCGGCGGGGGGTTTTTTACGGAACACGAACCGGATTATCTCCTGACCGAGATTCATCGTCAGGCACAGGACAATCCGATCATTCGTATGGCGCTCGATGTGCGGGAAGGGCGTGAACTTCCCTATGGGGACTATGGTGCCGCAAAGGTCATCGGAAAAGGCGACGTCAATCAGGAAATGGTGCTGTCTGCCGATCAGGTACTCGTCGGCACCAATCGAACGCGACGCCGCTATAACCAGCGTCTTCGGGAGTTAAAAGGGTTTACTGCGGATTACCCGCAGGCCGGTGACAAACTGGTCTGCCTGCGCAACGATCCTGCGAAGGGGCTTCTCAATGGCTCGCTTTGGAAGGTGATGACCTCGTCCAAGGAGACGGTGAAGCCAGGCATCAATCTTCTGGTTACACCCGAGGACGATGATCGCGGTGTGGCGAAGATCAAGCTGCTCAAAGCGCAGTTCGAAGATCCCGATAGTGAAATTCCGTGGCAGACCAAGAAGCGCTACGACGATTTCGATTATGGTTATGCCTTGACCGTGCACAAAGCGCAGGGCTCCCAATGGGACGAGGTCGTGCTTTTTGATGAAAGTTTCGCGTTTCGCGATACGCGTGAGCGGTGGCTTTATACAGCGATCACTCGTGCGGCCGAACGTCTGACGATAGTTAAATAATTATTCGTCTGCGGGTCGGGCGCTGAGCCATTCCCATGCTTCGTTTTCCTCGTCCGCTTCGAATGCGCGAAGTTCTATCGATAGAAAAGGCTGCATAAGCGTTATGCTGGCTTGAATCCACAAAGGGCCGCCGACGATTGCATAATGACGGAGCTTTTTGAGAGATTTTGAACGCATGGAGAGCATGCTTTCCGAAAACGCCGCCGTCCAGTCGACCCCCTCATAACCAGTGAGACGGATCAGAAGATCGATTTCTTCATGCGTTTCATAGGCCGCGTCGAGAAGTCCGTAGAGATTCTCCAATGACGCATCATCAAGATGCCCTTCAATTGCAAACGCGAAAACATCGCCCCGATTGGTTGGAATGCGGCGAATGACGGGTATGTCATCATTTCGCATTGTAGACCTCCGTAATTGATCTGTTTTAAACGCCGATGCAGGGACAAAGGTTGCGATTACACCGTAAATTGATGCGAGCTTGAAAGCCCTGCAAACCCAGTTTGTTACAAGCGGATTTCACAGTTGGGGATTGCAGTTGCAGTATGACAGCAAAATACTCACATTTTTCCGGAACAGGCGTTATAAAGCGGAATATTCATCCGGGAGTCTTCAATGCCTGCGAAATTATCGGTCAATCTTAATGCCATTGCGATGCTGCGTAACAGGCGCGATTTGCCTTGGCCAAGTGTTACCGGTCTGGGTCGAGCTGCTCTTATTGCCGGTGCCGCTGGTTTGACTGTTCACCCGCGTCCCGATCAGCGTCACATCCGGTTTTCTGATCTGGGGGATATTCGCGCTCTGATTGATGATGAGTTTCCGCAGGCAGAGTTCAATATCGAAGGCTTTCCGAGCGAGGCCTTTCTCGATTTGGTAGAAAAGCATCAGCCTGAGCAGGTAACGCTTGTGCCTGATGATCCAACGCAGGCGACATCCGACCATGGCTGGGACTTCGTGTCGAAAGCTGATTTTCTAGCTCCGGTCGTGGCCCGGCTTAAAGCCGGTGGAATGCGAGTGTCGCTATTCGCTGACCCTGATCCGGTAGGCTACGAACTTGCTAAGGCTACTGGTGCGGATCGTGTGGAGCTCTATACGGGTCCCT
Source organism: Brucella oryzae (assembly GCF_041929965.1). Classification (NCBI taxonomy): domain Bacteria; kingdom Pseudomonadati; phylum Pseudomonadota; class Alphaproteobacteria; order Hyphomicrobiales; family Brucellaceae; genus Brucella; species Brucella oryzae. Next base: position 144,287 of record NZ_JBHEEO010000006.1, read on the forward strand.
ATGGTGCAACCTATGATGACCCGGCTGCTGCAGCGCGTGAACTGGATCGATTGGAAAAGGCGGCAAACGCGGCTACAGCGTTGGGGCTAGACGTCAATGCAGGACACGATTTGACGGTAGAAAACTTGCCTGCGCTGGTGAAACGTATTCCGAGGTTGAGCGAAGTTTCCATTGGACATGGATTGACAGCCGATGCACTGATGTATGGGATGCCGCTAACGGTCAGCCGCTACATCGCGGCACTGACGTAACACGTCAGTCAATGCGCTCAATGCATGGCTTAAATTGCAGCTGTGCAAAAAGTGCATTTGCATTCGGGTCAAGCAGGCTTTAGGCGTCCGCCACTAATTATATGCGTTGGGGGCGCGCAGGATCGTATGAGGGAAGCATTGAAGCAGTTTTCCGACGTCCGCTTTCCGCGCCGAGGCAATTCAACAGTTATTGCATTCGGACGGATTGCCACCTCAATCGATGCAATATCTATGATTAAAAGTGATTTGGGCAAAGGTGCGGCCACGATGCTGCAATTCGCAATTTTTGCGAATACACTCATTATTTCAATTTTGTCCCCAGTAATTCCAGCCAGAACCGTTTCAGGAAGTTGCGAGGTGCCGGCACATGAGCGGCGAGCTAAATGGTAATGACACACCGGTACAGGCCGCTATGCCCGCCGTCGGCGTTCCTGAGAGCGTCGCTTTTGCTGAAGATGCCGAGCAGCACAACGAGAGCATGAAGACACTGGTGCTTGGAGCGCTGGGCGTCGTTTATGGTGACATCGGCACGAGCCCAATCTATGCTTTTCGCGAAGCTCTCCATGCGGCGGCGAGTGACGGCATTCTCGCCCGTAGTGACATTCTGGGTGTGGTGTCGCTCATCTTCTGGGCGCTGACACTGGTCGTTACGATCAAGTATGTTTTGTTTGTGCTGCGTGCCGATAACAATGGTGAAGGCGGTATTCTCTCGCTGATGGCCCTTGTCAGAAGTGCATTGAAGGGAAGGCCGGACCTGATACTTGGGGTGGGAATTTGCGGAGCGGCATTGTTCTTTGGCGATGCAGTTATTACACCTGCAATTTCGGTTCTGTCTGCAATGGAAGGCCTTGAGATCGTCGCTCCAGATCTCACGCCGTTTGTGGTTCCTATAACAGTCGTTATTCTCGTGACGTTGTTTTCGGTGCAGAAATTGGGCACGGGCAAGGTTGCCATCGTCTTCGGACCGATTATGGCTTTGTGGTTTCTGGCGCTGGGCGCGTCGGGACTCTGGCATATTTTCGATGACCCCACAGTGATGATGGCGCTCAATCCCTATTACGCGGTGCGCTTTCTGACGGTTAGTCCTGGTGTGGCGTTCATCACGGTTGGCGCCGTGTTCCTCGCGATGACCGGTGCCGAAGCTCTCTACGCCGATCTCGGACATTTCGGACGCAAGCCGATTGTACGTGCGTGGCTGTGGATCGTGTTCCCATGTCTGTTGCTCAACTATTTTGGACAAGCTGCATTTATCCTGTCGCATGGTGAAGCCGCAGCATTGCCGTTCTTCCAGATGATGCCGAGCTTTGCGCTTTGGCCTATGGTCCTGCTGGCCACGGCGGCGACTGTGATAGCCAGCCAGGCGGTTATTACTGGCGCTTATTCGGTGGCGCGTCAGGCTGTTCAGCTCAACATTCTGCCGCGTCTTGAAATTCAGCACACTTCGGAAAAACTGCACGGCCAAATCTATATTCCGCGCGTTAACCTGCTTTTGGGGCTGGCGGTGGTCATTCTTGTGCTCGGGTTCGAGAAATCCAGTAATCTGGCTGCAGCATATGGCATTGCGGTCACCGGCAACATGCTGGTCACCACAGTTCTGCTCTATATCGTTATGACCCGCATCTGGAACTGGCGAGTGAGCCGCGCCCTGCCGATTATTCTGGGTTTTCTCGTCATTGATATGATGTTCTTTAGTGCGAACATCATCAAGGTTCATGAGGGCGGCTGGGCTTCAATTGGTATCGCGATCGTACTCGTTCTCATCATGTGGACGTGGGTACGTGGGACGCGGCATCTCTTTCACAAGACCCGCAAGGCTGAAGTTCCGCTTGATCTCATCGTCCAGCAAATGACCAAACGCCCTCCGACTATTGTGCCGGGCACAGCCGTATTCCTGACTGGCGACCCCAAAAGCGCTCCGACGGCGCTCATGCACAGTCTGAAACATTACAAGGTTTTGCATGAGAACAATGTCATACTGACGGTCGTGACCGCATCGAAGCCATGGGTTTCAAGCGCCGACCGCGCGCGTGTTTCGCAATATAATGAGCGTTTCATGCAGGTGACGCTGACCTTCGGCTACATGCAGCAGCCGAATATTCCGCGCGCTCTCGGCATTTGTCGCAAGCTTGGCTGGAAGTTCGATATCATGACGACGTCGTTCTTCCTGTCGCGCCGGTCGCTCAAGGCTTCGGCCCATTCCGGTCTGCCGCTCTGGCAGGACAAGCTGTTCATCCTGCTCGCGCGAACGGCGTCGGACGCGACCGAATATTTCCAGATTCCGACTGGCCGTGTGGTGGAAATCGGAACGCAGGTGAATTTGTAAACCCTTCTGTACCGATCATTTTAAAGAGCGCTTTCCCGGTGTCGGGAAGGCGCTTTTTTAAATTCTTATATCGATGAAAACTAATCATGCATTGGGCAGCGGTAATTTTTGAGAACATGCTTGACCGGTGACGAAACAATAATTATGAATTAGGAACCGTACCGTACGGTACAAGGTGGAGGAAGAGGCCCGTGACTGATACCCGCGACGAATTGCAGGCTCAAAAGCAGCAGGCTCTTTCGCCGCGTCAGAACGATGTTCTGGAGCAGGCGTTGCGCCTTCTAGTGGAAGGCGGGGATCGCGCTTTGACGACGGCAAGTATCGCACGTGCCGCCAACTGCTCGAAAGAAAGCCTCTACAAATGGTTTGGTGATCGCGATGGTCTGCTGACGGCGATGGTTCGCTGGCAGGCATCGAAGGTCCGCGTGGTGCCGCTGACCCGCGAGAAGCTGGATGCGGAGTCTCTTTTTTCGAGCCTGGAGCATTTCGCACGCGACTGGTTGCTGGTGCTATCGGGAGAAACATCGATTGCGCTGAACCGGCTGGCGGTGAGCCATGCAGCGTCCGGCAAATCGACATTGGGTGATATCGTCCTGGCCAACGGTCCTGTGGCCATGGCCAAGCGTCTCAAACCCATTCTTCATATGGGGCAGGAGGCGCGTTTACTGGCCTTCGACGATATCGATGAGGCGTTTCGCACTTTTTTCGGGCTCGTCGTCCGGGACATGCAAATACGGTTGCTGCTTGGCGACCATCTGGAACTGACTGATGACGTGGTTATCCGGGATGCCCGGCGGGCCACCAAGCAGTTTTTCGCCCTTTACGGGGCCTAACACATCGGTGGACGCAAGAAAGCCGAAGAACAATCTGAACGAAGGGAATAAGGAAATGCGCGTTTACTACGATCGGGATGCAGACGTTAACCTGATCAAGTCGAAGAAGGTGGTTATCGTCGGTTATGGCAGCCAGGGCCGCGCCCATGCGCTAAACCTCAAGGATTCCGGTGCCGCTAACGTGCGTGTGGCTCTTCGTGAGGGTTCTGCGACCGCGAAGAAGGCACAGGCCGACGGCTTCGAAGTGATGAACGTTGCCGATGCCGCCAAGTGGGCTGATCTCATGATGATGGCAACCCCTGACGAGTTGCAGGCTGATATCTACAAGGAGCACATTCACGACAATCTTCGTGATGGCGCAGCAATCGCCTTCGCCCACGGACTTAACGTGCATTTCGGCCTCATCGAGCCGAAGAAGTCGGTTGACGTCGTCATGATCGCACCGAAAGGCCCAGGCCATACGGTTCGCGGCGAATACCAGAAGGGTGGCGGCGTTCCTTGCCTCATTGCCATTCATCAGGACGCCTCGGGCAATGCTCATGATCTGGCTCTCTCCTACGCTTCGGGCGTTGGCGGCGGTCGTTCGGGCGTTATCGAAACCACCTTCAAGGAAGAGTGCGAAACCGACCTGTTCGGTGAGCAGGCTGTTCTTTGCGGCGGCGTTGTCGAGCTGATCCGCACCGGTTTCGAAGTTTTGGTTGAGGCTGGTTATGCGCCGGAAATGGCCTACTTCGAGTGCTTGCATGAAATGAAGCTGATTGTGGATCTGATCTACGAAGGCGGCATCGCCAACATGAACTACTCGATCTCGAACACTGCCGAGTGGGGCGAATACGTCACTGGCCCGCGTATCATCACTGCAGAAACCAAGGCTGAAATGAAGCGCGTCCTGAAGGACATCCAGACTGGCAAGTTCACCTCGGACTGGATGCAGGAATGGAAGGCCGGCGGCGCACGTTTCAAGGGCATCCGTCGTCTCAACGACGCTCATCAGATCGAAGAAGTTGGTGGCAAGCTGCGCGCCATGATGCCTTGGATCGAAAAGAACAAGCTGGTCGACAAGGCTCGCAACTAAGATCAGGGAGGTTCAGGTTCTGGTTGCCTGCAAATGACGCAAACGCCAGAGCCGGAATATCATCTGATTTTGGAATTCTACGAAGCATGAAAAGAGGGGGCGTTTCTTGCGCCCCCTTCATGCATAGTGCGTCATGACGGGATCCGCCGCGAGCATATAGCGAACGAAAAGAACCCAAATTCGGCGCCAGTTTTTTCGTTTCGTGCACTTTGAAGGCCAAAACAATTCCGAATATCTTTATTCCATAGAAGCATGGGAAAAGCTGTTCTCGTCTGCTGAAAAGTGCGCTAGAGCTTCACATCCAGTAGCCAAGTTTTGAGGAGACTTAGCTATTACAAGTTCCGTAAAATGTACGGATAGTCTAATTGAGGAGATTTCCCGTGTTGGACTGGGAAAATGTATTTGCAACGCGCTCGAAACGTATGCGCGCATCGGAAATCCGCGAACTGCTGAAGCTTCTGGAACGCCCCGATATCATCTCGTTTGCGGGTGGTATTCCAGATCCGGCGCTTTTCCCGCACGAAGAATTCCAGGCAGCTTATAAGGATATTCTTACCGGCCCTGAAGCCAATGCCGCGCTGCAATATTCTGTTTCGGAAGGCTACAAGCCTCTGCGCACCTGGCTGGTCGGAGAGCTTGCCAAGATCGGCATTCCCTGCACGGAAGACAATGTGTTTATCACATCGGGTTCGCAGCAGGCTCTCGATTATCTGGGCAAGCTGTTTTTGTCGCCTGCTGACACAGCACTTGTGACAGCGCCGACCTATCTCGGAGCGCTGCAGGCTTTCAACGCTTATGAGCCGAACTACGATACGCTGGCGATCAATGGCAATCGTACCCCAGCGTCCTACGCTGAAGCTGCCAAGAACGCCGGCGGTCAGGTCAAGTTCGCTTATCTGTCTGCCGATTTCAGCAATCCGACCGGGGAAACCGTCGATCGTGCCGGTCGTGAGAAACTGCTCGCGCAAGCCGACGAACTCGACATTCCGGTGATCGAGGATGCGGCCTATCAGTATCTTCGCTACAATGGCGATGCGATTTCGCCTATCCTGGCACTCGACATTGCCCGTCACGATGGCGACATCGAGAAGACCCGCACTATCTATTGCGGCTCTTTCTCCAAGACGCTGGCGCCGGGTTTGCGCGTCGGCTATGTGGTGGCGTCGAAGCCGGTTATTCGCAAGCTTGTTCTGATGAAGCAGGCTGCAGACCTTCATTCGTCTACGATCAACCAGATTGCCATTCAGCGTGTTGCGAGCAACGGCTTTGGCGTTCAGGTAGCAAAGCTTCACAAGGTTTATAAGCACCGTCGCGACAAAATGCTCGAAGCGCTGGCGAAATATATGCCGGAGACCACAAGCTGGACGAAGCCCGAAGGCGGCATGTTCATCTGGGTTACGCTGCCAGAAGGTATGGATGGTGCGGGACTGCTTGCTGCATCCATCGATAGCGAGAAAGTGGCGTTTGTTCCGGGTCGGGCATTTTTTGCCGATGGCACCGGTGCCAACACACTGCGTCTCAGCTATTCATGCGCCAATGATGAGATGATTGATGAAGGCATCAAGCGTCTTGGCCGTTTGATACGGGCCCATACGAAGTCCGCTGCTGCCTGATTGATGCGAATACAAAGTCGGGTTTTGACCCGACTTTTCCTTACTGGAACGGCGAATTGCAACCTGTTCTCGGACCGGCTAATGGCTGGTATGTGTTGTCAGAAGTCCGGTAGCTGCGATAGCGGTTTGAACACCACTGGATATGGTTGCTGCTCGGTTTCGCCCCCGCAGTTGGCGGCTGCATTGTGCGTCTATATTGCAGGGCATCGCCGTTCTTGTAGTTCAATACGCCGTGTTCGGTAATATAAGTCCCACTCTCCCGACAAAGCGTTGAACCGTAGCAGTTACGAGCGCTCGGATCTGTGCGATTGGCACCTGCCTGACCGCCGATAATCAACGGTCCGCTTGGTTTTAGTGAGGGAAGATATTGGCTGTTGCGCAGTTCGACGGCTGAACCCGCACTTGCAATGCCAGCAACGAATAGTCCGGTCAATATTGTCAGGCGCAGCATTTTTCGCATCGTTCTGGCTCGCTTCAATCAACGTTCTCCCGATATATGGGTATATTCTATATCCAAGTCACGGCTTCGGCAGAAATTTATTGGTTGCATCCTCTTGCCAATCGCCCGGCAAGCAGAGAGATTGCGGAGACATGTTTACCATAGCTACTTTCAATGTCGAAAATCTGATGCGCCGGTTCGATTTTTCCGGCTTTCGCAATGAATTGCATCAGGATCGCACCTTACAATTGTTCGAAATCAATGATGAGGCGCAGTATCGCCTTCTCGAGCAGGCGCGTGCTGTGGCGTACGCAGACGATACGCGTCAGATGACAGCTCTCGCTATCGCAGAAACAAGAGCCGATATTCTTTGTCTGCAGGAGGTGGATAATCTCGCTGCGCTCAATGCTTTCGAGTATAGCTATCTTTTCAAGATGATCGGCCATGGCTTCCGGCATAAATATCTCATAGACGGTAATGATAGCCGCGGCATTGATGTCGCCGTTATGATGCGCGACACGACACGGGACGGACAGCCTATCGAAATCGATGAAGTCACAAGCTACGCTTATGTAACCTACAATGATTTCGGTCTCTACGAGCCTGTCCTTGGAGAACTCGGGCTTGAGCCCCATGACCGTATTTTCAAGCGGGATTGCCTGAATGTGGATATTCGCATTGCGGGAAAGCCTATATCGCTTTTCGTGACGCATCTGAAATCAATGACGGGTGCGCGTAACGGCTTTGATGGACGGACAGCATCTTTGCCTGTGCGGCGCGCGGAAGCCCGCGCCATACGTCGTATCATTGAGGATAAGTTCGGGCCGTCCAACGTTGCAAATCGCCGCTGGTTGATTTGCGGTGATTTCAATGATTACCGTGAGCGGATCATCATCGGCGGTGACGAATGGAATGGCTATCAGTTCACGCCGATGGTTGAAGAAGAAAGTGCGCTGGACGTGCTCTTGGCCGATGGCTTTGCTGTCAATCTGGTTGAACGCCGCCCCATTATGGACCGATGGACGCTTTATCACACACGCGGGCCGCAAGAGCGTCATCTTTGCCAGCTCGATTACATCATGGCTTCTCCTTCATTTGCGAAGAAGAATGAAAAGGCGGTTCCGGACATCATTCGGCGTGGTCAGCCCTGGCGCACAATCTTTCCGCCCGACCAACAGGTCGACCGTTATCCCAGAACCGGATGGGATCGCCCGAAGGCGAGTGATCATTGTCCTGTCGCAGTGACGCTAAATATGGTTTGAGCGATGAAACACATCCGGGAAAACACCGTCCATATTATCGACAGTGCAGACGTCCGGGTGTTGCCCGGTCCTTTGTCATATACCGTGGAGAATAGCGACGCGATTGCTTCGAACTGGATACGCGAGCGGGCGACGAACCCCACTTTGTTCGACGGCGAGTTCTATCTGGCACCGGAAGCTGAATTGAAAGGAGGCGTTTTTCAGGCCGGTTTCAAACGCACCAGCTTTGCGACGCTGATGCACTGGCGGCGTGACGTATCGCAAGAACGTCCGTGGCATATTTTCGGTGTCGGGGTGATTGTCTCGCGTGAAGGGCATTTGATTGCCGGGCGCATGAGTGAACACAATGCGGGAGCGGGAAAGGTCTATTTTCCGGCGGGCTCAGTGGATGATAATGATATCGTTGACGGATATGTCGATTATGACGCCAATCGGCAGCGGGAGGTTCGCGAGGAAACGGGCCTCGATCTTCACGATGCCACCGCGGAGCAGCAGATCAATCTCGTGACTGGCAATCGCAGCATTGCGCTTTTCCGGCGTTATTATTTTGATGTGTCGTCGACGGAGCTGGTATCGAGGATTCAACAACACCTGTCTGTGGAGGTGGAGCCCGAATTAGCAGAGATTATACCGGTGCAAGCAGCAGGGACGATGGGTGAGGCCACGCCAACTTACGTGCGAGCCTTTGCTGACTGGCATTTCAACAATCTCTAAAACTTGGTCAGACTTGCAGATGACAGCGGCGTGAAATTGGCTATGCTCGCAAATAATGCAAAAGCACGAAGCATTGGAGACAAAGCGATCCTGCAGTCGGTTTTGCGAGCATTGTTGAGGGGAGAATGAGGGATGAGTGACGCCGCCGTTTCCGGCAGATTCTATGAGGTTTTCGACGTTTTCGCCGACAAGGCTCTGACTGGAAATCCGCTGGCTGTCGTTCATGATAGCGAAGGTTTGACCGATACGCGCATGCAGGCCATTGCACGCGAGTTCAATCTTTCTGAAACGGTGTTCATTTTTCCGCCGAGCAATCCCGCGCATGAAGCGGCAGTACGTATATTCACACCCGACTACGAACTTCCCTTTGCTGGACATCCAACAGTTGGAGCGGCCGTGTCGCTGGCTCGCCGTTGCAAAATGGGCAACGAAACGGACAGGCTCGTGGCTTTGGAAGAAAAAGTGGGCATTGTTCGTTGCGGTGTCATACTTGGTGAGAACAGCGCATTCGCCGAGTTCGATCTGCCTCGGTTGCCGGAAAGGCTCGACGTCAAGGTCGAGAAGGAGGAGGCCGCCGCCGCGATTGGTCTTGGCACGCATGAGATCGGATTTGAGAACCATGTACCTGCCGTCTGGAGTGCGGGCACGCCTTATCTGCTTGTGCCGGTGCATAATCTGATTGCGGCAGCAAAAGTGTCCATTGACCCGGTCTATGTGAACGAAAGTCTGCCGCACGTCGATGGCCGACCTTTACCAATTTACGTATATTGCCGCGAAACAATTCTATTCGACAGCAATTTCCATGCGCGTATGTTTGTAACTGGTGCCAATCTCTATGAAGATCCAGCTACTGGCTCTGCTGCCGCTGCCTTTGCAGGTATGATCCAGAAGAACGACAAGCCTGTTGATGGCAGCTGGCAATGGTGGATCGAGCAGGGAATGGAGATGGGGCGGCCCTCGCGGATTCGTCTTGAACTGGACGTCGCCAAGCAACAGCTCACAGGAGCACGGATTGGAGGCACCGCAGTAAAGATTGCAGAAGGACGTTTGTTCGTCTGATAGACTAGCCCCGTTTATGTTTTGATTAAGGTCAACGCCGTAACGCTGCCCTATGTTAGTTTATCGATAGATAAGCAAACAGTGGAGGCGTGTCATGATGATCAGGGAAATGTCGGAATACGATATCCGGGACATGATACAGCACACCCATCTGGGGCGGCTGGCTTATGTTCTCGATAATCGTCCGTTTATCATACCGCTCAGTTTCCGGTTCAGCGGTGGTTCGCTCTATTCTTTTACTACCGATGGGCAGAAGACCGAAGCTCTGCGCAAGAACGATGCGGTTTGCATTCTTTTCGATCATATCGAATCCCGGACCAATTGGCGTACCGTTGTATTGAACGGCCGCTATCGGGAGATCGAACGTGAGGACGAGAAGAACTCGATCGTCGCGCTTATGGCGTCGGAACCGACGTGGTGGGAGCCAGCATATATAAAGACGATTGCGAAGGACGGGAAAGAACGGAAACTCGATCCGATCTTCTTCCGTATCGATATCGACAGCGCAACAGGTCATCAGACTGGCTGATAGCGAAGAAGGCCCGATACTTTCGGGCCTTTTCGATATTGCTTTATTTTACCACCAGAACTGGCGTGTTGCCGCGAGTGAGGACTTCATAGGTTTGACTGCCGAGAAGCATTCCTTTCAGTCCGCGACGACCATGGGAAGCCATGACGATAAGATCGTTGCGCAGTTCCTTGGCTGTCTCAATGATGGATGTCGCCGGATGCGGGGCGACCTCATGCAATGTATGAATCCCGACTTCAGCTTCAGCCGCCAGTTCGCGAGCGCGAGTGAGAGCTTTATCGGCATATTCGTTCCATTCCTGCTCGAAGCGCTCAATGAAGGCAGGGCTATCCGTCCAGCCGCCCGGAAGTCCGGAAACGGAATAGGGGGCGGTTACAGTCAATACTGTCACCTTCGCACCGACTTTATGTGCCAGTTTAAATGCGTGGACGAGCCCGCGCTCTGCAAACTCTGACCCATCGGTCGTTACGAGAATATTCTTGTACATGCTGCCCTCGCTGTTGTTTTTCTATCTTTAAGCTAATGCGTTAAAGAGCCATATCAAACCCCTTGCCTGACAAGTTGTTTAGACGGAACTATTTCATGCCTCTCGACTGCGACACATTTCATGCCAGCTGGATAGCGACAGTTCTCAATCTGGATTGGCCGTCGCGTAGTTCATCCCGCATTGAGAACGATGCCGAACGCATAAAGCGCCAGAAGCAGGAATTGCTCAAGCTTTTTGATGAAGCATCCGAGCATGGTATCAATGCCGTCATTTTTCAGGTTTCGCCGACTGCCGATGCATTTTACCAGTCATCCTATTTGCCGTGGTCTTCCTATCTGACTGGAACTCTCGGTAAAGATCCGGGCTTTGATCCGCTGAAGTTTGCAATTCACGAAGCGCATAAGCGCGGCATAGAACTGCATGCATGGCTTAATCCTTATCGTGTCTCAATGGATACGAAGCCGTCTACCCGCAAGGAATTGCAGAATTCGTCAAACGAGTCGCCAGTCAGTGTTTTCAAGTCCCATCCAGATTGGGTCGGTGTTTCAGCCGACCGTTATGTCCTCGATCCCGGTATTCCGGCGGTTCGCGAGTGGGTGACGAATGTGACGACAGAGGTCGTGCAGAAATATGATGTCGACGGCATTCAGTTCGATGATTATTTCTACTACGAAACAGCATCGTCGAAACTTAACGATGACAAATCATATGCACGGTTTGGCACACGCTTTTCGAGCAAATATGAATGGCGCCGCTACAATACCCATACGCTGGTGCGGGAAATTTCAGACAGGATAAAAGCCACCAAACCAAATGTCCGTTTTGGTATCAGCCCGAGCGGTGTATGGCGCAACGCTGCGGAGGATACGCGCGGTTCTGCAACCCGTGCCGGAAAAACCAACTATGACGGAGATTTTGCTGACACCCGGCGTTGGGTGAAAGAAGGCATGATCGACTATATCGCGCCGCAGATTTATTGGTCCTTTGGCCGCAAAGATGTGTCCTATGGGACGATTGCCAAATGGTGGGCCGATACGGTTCGCGGTACGAAGACTGATCTCTATATCGGCTTGGCACTCTATCGGGCGGGCTCCGGAACCACACTTGAGCCTAGTTGGCAGGCGGGTGAGGGCGTAACCGAAATTAAACGCCAGTTAGAACTCAATGAATCTTTGCCAGAGGTGAAAGGGAGCATTCTCTTTCGTCAGGGGTTCCTCTCTGACCCGAAGCTCGAAGCTGTGTCGAACTATCTGAAGACGACGTGGGGCAAATGCGGGCCGCGGAAAGTTGACGGAAAAAAATGATGACGGATTGCTGAATTGTGGCTTGTTTGATTGAAATCAAAGAGCTTCGTTTGAGCGGGTGCTAACTAACAATCGTTGCCGGTTTCCACCAGAGTCGGTGACCCGGGGTGCTGAGGCCCTACTCGAATGGCACCCCGGCAAATCAATCTGTCGAGCGCATGAGCGCGATCTTTCCGTAACGTCGCCTATCGACAGCCAGCGGGTGCTGTCGGCGTTGCTCCCCTCTGTTTCATCAAATCAGCACCCGCGTCTCCAACAACCTTGTTACATATTTTAGCGGTTCTTGATCCTAATCAAGGCGGACGATTGCCACCGTGGTTAGAGCAGATCCAACCGGGAGTTTGCGTTTTTGGATCGCTCCCCCAATTCACCGGTTGCTAAATGAAAAGGTAGTTCCATATCCTCCCAAAAAGGTTCTGGCCGATGCCAGAGGCAGGGCGGGGGATAATGAAACCCCTTGCAAGCAGCGACCGCTTGCCGGTGCTTCATTTGAAGACGGCATTGTGACGACGATGGCAATGAGGGTGTTTCATTATGGCTTTCAACCGTAAGCAATGGATACTGGCAGGAGCGATTATCGTCCTTGCCGCGGGTGGATATTATGCTTGGAAAGCGCTGAACGGCGATGGGTTGCCGGAAGATATCGCCAAGGGCAACGGTCGCATCGAGGCGGTTGAGATCGATATTTCGACGAAGAGTCCGGGGCGTATTCGCGAAATCCTCGCAGATGAGGGCGATTTCGTGCAGGCAAATGACATTCTCGCACGCATGGATACGGATCAGTTGGAAAGTCAGCGCAAGCAGGCTGAGGCGCAATTGCGCCGGGCAGAGATTGGTATAGAGACGGCGCGCAGTCTTGTCACGCAGCGCGAAGCCGAGCACACGGCTGCAGAGGCGATCGTGGCACAGCGGGAAGCGCAACTGGATGCTGCCCAGCGTCGTTTGGCTCGCTCCCAGCAATTGACGCAATCGCGCACCGTTTCGCAACAGGTTCTCGACGATGATCGCGCCACGGCGCAGGGTGCAGAAGCGGCTGTTGGTGCAGCCAAGGCGCAGCTTGCGGCCACGGAAGCAGCCATTGGAGCTGCCAAGGCACAGGTCGTGGATGCCGAGGCATCCGTCGAGGCTGCCAGAGCGGCGATTGCAACGATTGAAGCCGACATCAACGACGCTACCTTGAGAGCGCCGAAGCCGGGACGTGTTCAATACCGCGTTGCCCAACCGGGGGAAGTACTTTCCGCAGGTGGGAGGGTGCTCAATCTTGTCGACGTCAGCGACGTTTATATGACCTTCTTTCTACCGACGGCGCAGGCCGGGCGGGTGGCCATGGGTGCCGATGCCCGGATTGTTCTCGATGCCGCGCCGCAATATGTCATTCCAGCAAAGATCAGCTTTGTGGCTGACGTGGCTCAATTTACGCCGAAGACCGTTGAAACGGAGGAAGAGCGCCAGAAGCTGATGTTCCGCGTAAAGGCGAAAATCCCGCAAGAACTGCTTCAAAAATATATCCAGCAGGTGAAAACCGGATTGCCGGGCATGGCTTATGTCAAGCTTGACCCTAATGCTGAGTGGCCGAAAAATCTTGCGGAAACCGTGAAATGAACGACGTTCCTGTCAAAGCTGGCGCTGGTAACGACAGCTTTGTTGTTCAGGCGCAGGGCGTAGGGCTGTCCTACGGGAAAACGCATGCACTGCGCGAGGTCAATCTTGATATTCCTACTGGTTGCATGGTTGGTTTGATCGGGCCTGACGGGGTTGGAAAATCGAGCCTGTTATCGCTGGTCGCCGGAGCGCGAACGATGCAACAGGGACGCATTGAGGTTCTCGGTGGTGATATTTCTGACAAGCGCCACCTTCAGTCCGCTTATCCCCGCATTGCCTATATGCCGCAGGGACTTGGAAAGAACCTCTATCCCACACTTTCGGTGTTCGAGAATATCGACTTTTTCGGACGGCTGTTCGGACATAATCGAAAAGAGCGTGAGCGTCGCATCGCCGATCTTCTGGCGCGCACGGGCATGTCGGCATTCGCGGATCGTCCGGCTGGCAAGCTATCAGGCGGGATGAAGCAGAAGACCAGCCTCTGCTGCTCGCTGATCCACGATCCTGATCTGCTCATTCTCGACGAGCCGACAACCGGCGTTGACCCATTGTCTCGACGCCAGTTCTGGGAACTGATCGATGACATCCGCAAGGATCGTCCCGGAATGAGTGTCATCGTCGCCACGGCCTATATGGAAGAGGCCGAGCGTTTCGACTGGCTGGTCGCTATGAATGATGGGCAGATTCTGGCGACGGGTACACCGCACGAATTGCTGCAGCGCACCAACACCCCAAATCTCGATGCGGCTTTTATCGCGCTCTTGCCGGAAGAATTGCGAAAAGGCCATCAGGATATCGAAATTCCACATCGCGACTTCGGCGCGGATGCTGAGATCGCAATCGAAGCAGAACACGTCACCGTTCGCTTCGGCAACTTCACTGCCGTGAACAATGTAAGTTTTCGAATTCCGCGTGGTGAAATCTTCGGGTTTCTGGGGTCCAACGGTTGCGGCAAGACCACGACCATGAAGGTTTTGACCGGGTTGTTACCTGCCAGTGAGGGAACGGCGCGGCTGTTCGGGCGAGAGGTTGATCCCAAGGATATCGATATACGTCGCCATGTCGGATACATGTCGCAAGCGTTTTCGCTCTATTCAGAGTTGACTGTTCGTCAGAATCTGGAACTCCATGCCAAATTGTTCGATATGGCACCGGATCTGACCGAGCGCCGTATTCAGGAATTGACCGAACGCTTCGATCTTATTGAGGTCATGGATTCCTTACCCGACGCCTTGCCGCTCGGTATCCGCCAGCGCCTGTCACTGGCTGTGGCTTTGATCCATTCACCTGATATTCTCATTCTTGATGAGCCGACATCAGGTGTGGACCCGGTCGCTCGCGATGCTTTCTGGCAAATCCTCGCCGATCTGTCGCGCAAGGACAATGTTACGATCTTCGTTTCTACCCATTTCATGAATGAAGCCGAGCTTTGCGACCGGATTTCGCTGATGCATGCAGGTAAAGTTCTGATTAGCGATACGCCTAAGGCGATTACCGAAAGTCGCCATGCTAAGACTCTGGAAGAAGCTTTCGTCGCATATCTTCAGGAGGCTATTGGCGAGACAGAACAAACAGTGGCGTCGCCTGCAATTCTCCCAGAACCGACGACAGAGATAGGCGAGACGCACCCAAAGAAGGCGTCAAGCTGGTTGCCGGACCTGCGGCGAATGCTGGCCTATACGCGGCGCGAGGCGCTGGAACTGAAACGCGATCCGATCCGTGCAACATTGGCTATTCTCGGTAGCGTTATCCTGATGTTTGTCATTGGCTATGGTATTAACCTGGATGTCGAGGATCTGAAATTTGCGGTACTCGACCGTGACGATACGACGATAAGCCGTGACTATACGCAGCAGATTGCAGGTTCGCGCTATTTTTCCGAACAGCCTCCAATAACCGACTACGATGATCTGGACCGACGAATGCGTGATGGTGAGATCAGTCTGGCTATCGAGATACCGCCGAATTTCGCCGCAGATGTCATGCGTGGGCGCTCGGTGGAGGTTGCCGCCTGGATTGACGGCGCTATGCCCACACGAGCCGAGACGATCAAAGGCTATGTTCAGGGCATGCATGCCAACTGGCTGACGCAGAAAGCCCGTGAGCTCTACGGTAGTGTGGCGAATGTCGGCAGTTTCAACTTAGAGATACGCTACCGCTATAATCCCGATGTGCAAAGCCTCGTGGCAATGGTGCCGGCGGTGATTCCGTTGCTGCTACTCATGATCCCTTCGATGCTGGCAGTGTTGAGCGTCGTTCGCGAAAAAGAATTGGGGTCGATTATCAATTTTTACGTAACGCCCGTGACGAAATTCGAGTTTCTGTTCGGCAAGCAACTGCCCTATATCGGGCTGGCATTTTTGAATTTCCTGATGCTGACAGCCTTTGCGGTGTTTATTTTCCGGGTGCCGTTTACGGGAAGCTTCCCGACTTATGCGCTGGCGGCGCTTCTCTATGTCACGATTGCGACCGGCATGGGGTTGGTGCTGTCCACCTTCATGAACAGCCAGATCGCAGCGATCTTCGGAACGGCGCTTCTGACACTCATTCCGGCTGTGCAATATTCAGGCATTATTGATCCCGTGTCGTCGCTGCAAGGTGCGGGCGCGTTCATCGGCAAAATCTATCCGGCGACCTATTTCGTAACCATTTCGCGCGGGGTTTTCTCCAAGGCCTTGGGGTTTGCCGATCTCGCAGGCTCGTTTTTGCCGCTGCTGATTGCGGTGCCGGTTCTCATGGCGCTCGCTATCGTTCTTCTCAAGAAACAGGCGAGCTAAGATGCGGATATCCAACATATTCCAGCTTGGCGTGAAGGAACTGCGCGGTCTGGTGCGCGATCCAATGCTGCTGATCCTGATCGTCTATGCCTTTACGCTTGCTATTTATACGGCTTCGAAAGCGATGCCTGAGACTCTCAACAATGCGGCGATAGCGATTGTCGATGAAGATCAGTCGCCTGTTTCGAGCCGGATCACGACGGCATTTTATCCGCCATATTTCGTACCGCCGAAGCTGATTTCATCCTACGAAATGGATGCCCGGATGGATGAGGGGCTTGATACATTTGCACTGAACATACCGCCGAATTTCCAACGTGATCTTCTGGCGGGACGTTCACCGACGATCCAGCTCAATGTCGATGCGACCCGGATGAGCCAGGCCTTTACTGGTGGTGGTTATGTGCAGTCGATTGTTTCGAGTGAAGTGAGCGAATTTCTCAATCACTATCGCGGCAGTGCGCAAACGCCCGTTGATCTCAATCTCAGAGCGCGGTTCAATCAGGATTTGAACAAGGGCTGGTTCGGCGCGATCAACAATGTGATTTCGTCGGTCACAATGCTATCGATCATTCTGACGGGCGCCGCGCTCATTCGGGAACGCGAACACGGAACGATAGAACATCTGCTGGTGATGCCGGTAACGCCGGTTGAAATTATGGTCAGCAAGATATGGTCCATGGGGCTGGTCGTGTTGGTTGCCTCGGCATTTGCATTGGTTTTCGTGGTGCAGGGACTACTTGCCGTTCCGATCTATGGTTCGGTATTGCTGTTTCTCGTTGGTGCAGCGCTCCAGCTTTTCGCAACGACCGGCCTTGGTATTTTTCTGGCCACTGCGGCTGGTTCGATGCCGCAGTTCGGAATGTTGCTCATGCTGGTGCTATTGCCGTTGCAAGTACTTTCAGGGGGGACAACGCCGCGCGAAAGCATGCCGGAAATCATCCAGACAATCATGCTGGCAGCGCCGAATACGCATTTCGTCATATTGGCGCAATCGATCCTGTTTCGTGGAGCAGGGTTGAGCGTCGTCTGGCCGCAATTTCTGGCACTGATTGTCATTGGCTCAGTGTTGTTCTACTTCGCGCTCCAGCGTTTCCGTGCATTCCTGCGATAGGAAAATTCTTTGAAAACAGGAGGCTGAATCCATTCCTTGCGAATGTGATTCAGTTTTCTGTGCTGGATTGCGCTTTAGCGGAGTTGCGAATCCTTAACCATGTTGCTATCGCAATTCTCAGGAAACGGTTCCGCTGTTCAGGCGGATGAAAAGGGAACACGGTGAAGCCATTTGGCTGATGCCGCGACTGCCCCCGCAACTGTAACCGGAGAGCTATCCTCCACAGCCGCGCAAGCGGTGAAAGCCACTGAGAGCAATCGATGCGCTCGGGAAGGCGGAGGGAAAGTGACGACCCGGAAGTCAGGAGACCTGCCGTATCCGGTCACCCATGCATGGATACGGGGTGTGTCCAGGCGCGGCTGTCCGTGGCGGTGACATTGTTGAAATGTTGCCGTCGGGAAGAAGGGCGCTTCAGTGCCAATATCACTTCAACCTGCGGTGCGAGGAAAAGCCGGTATCGGTCTCCGGTTCGGCGGGTTGAGGGAAAATGCATCTTTTGAAATCATCAGTTCTATTGGTATCGGCCAGTATTCTTGCGCCGCCGTCCGCGGCGCTTGCTAAAAGTCCGCCGGACAGCGATGGCGTCGTCGTTCTTGATACAATCGTGGTCACACCATTGCGCCGCGCGTCTTCGCTGCAGCGTTCGACCTCGTCGGTGACAGTCATCGATTCAGTGGACATAGAACGCTCGGCCGCTCCCGATCTGCAATCGTTGTTGAAGTCCTATAGCGGTATCTCCGTAAAGACGAATGGCGGGCAGGGCTCGTCGTCGGATATTTACATGCGCGGCATGTCTTCCAAGCAGACGGTCGTTCTCATCAATGGTGTGCGCACAGCGTCGGCGACAACCGGTGCAACCGCGCTTGCGAACATTCCTCTGAGTTCCATCGACCGTGTTGAAATTGCCAAAGGCTCTCATTCTGCGCAATACGGTGCCGATGCCATGGGTGGAGTGATCAATATCATCACCAAGCAGGGCGGAGCCTGCGGTGAGCGCTCCTGGTGCGGTAGTCTTTCTACCGGTGTCAGCCATCCGTGGGGTGGCTATGCTTCCGGGTCTATTCAGGGGCGAAGCAACGACGGTATCGACTATGCTTTTGGCGCAGCTATAACCGGCACGCAGGGATACGACTTCACCACATCGGACGCCTATGGCCATGAACCGGATCGCGACGGATTCCTGCAAGGCTCTTTCAACTTTGCCCTGTCGAAGGATTTCGACTGGGGTAAAATTTATGCGGATGGTCTCCTTAGCCGTGGGCGCAATCAGTATGACGCCAAGGCGCCGTCACCGAACCAGGCCGATAGCACCGCATTTACGGGCAAGATCGGAACGCGCATCGATCATACGGCGGATTGGTCGTCTACGCTGGAATTCAGCACCGGTATCGACAACAGCCGCAATTTCCGGAAAGGCGTGAGCGGTTCGGACCGGTTTGAAACCAAGCGTTATGGTGTCTTTGCCTCGACCGAAAAGAGTTTTGACACCGGCACGGTCAACCACACCGCGACCGCTGGTGTGGAAGCTTATCGTGAGGAGATCAACACCACCGTTGCTTATGATGAAACCAGCCGCGATCTGGCTGCTGTATTCGGTCAATATTCGCTCGAATATGAGGCGCTGCGCTTCGATGGCGGGCTGCGTTATGACCATAACGGCCAGTTTGGCGATGTCGTGACCTATAATCTGGGTACGAGTTATGAAGTTCTGCCAGACCTTGTTTTACGGTCATCCTATGCCACGGGTTTTCGGGCACCAACATTCAACGAACTCTATTATCCGGGCTTCGCCAACCCTGATTTGCAGCCGGAAAAGTCCCGTTCGTATGAAGTTGGCTTGAACTGGCAGGCTACGGCTTCGACAAGCCTTGATATGGCGTTCTATCAGACATGGTTGCGCGATGCGATCATGAGCACCGCGCCATCTTATCTGCCCTACAACGTCGCTAGCGCGAAGGTTACGGGCTTCGAAGCCACATTGGCGCATCGTTTTGATGACCGCTGGGGCGTCAAGGGATCGGTTGATCTGAAACAGCCAATCGATAAGGATACGGATAAAGATCTTCCCTATCGCGAACGTTTCAAGGCAGCGGCTGAGATCAACTTCAAGCCAATTGAAAAGCTCGATCTGACTGCGAGATTGATCTATGGCGGTTCGCGCTATGTCGATGCCGCGAACAGCAAGAAACTTGGAGATTATGTGACGGCTGATTTCGTGGCACTCTATTCCATAGACAAACAATCGCAGTTGAAGTTCTCAGTCGAGAATATCTTTGACAAGGACTATCAGAGCAGCTCTGGCTATATTGCACCGGGACGCACAATCAATGTCGGATTGACTCGCAATTTCTGAGGTTGAACAGAGAATGAAAAGGGCGTCCGCAAAATGGATCACCAGCTTCTGCCTCGCGGCGGGGCTGGCCCTATTCGTTCGAAATTCGGCAGATGCGGCGGACATTCCTCGGCACGTCGTTTCCATCAACGTATGCACCGATCAGCTGGCATTGCTGCTGGCTAATGAAGGCCAGTTGCGGTCGGTTTCGTACTTGTCGCAGGACCCGGAGCTGTCTGTCGTGGCTGCGAAAGCCCGGGAGTTGCCAGTCAACCATGCGCAGGCCGAAGAAGTCTTTCTGATGAAACCTGATCTTGTGCTGGCGGGAACATTCTCGTCGAGAGCAACGGTTGGGCTGCTGCGGAGGCTGGGTGTTCGTGTGGAAGAGTTTGCGCCGGCCCGCTCGTTCGGTGATATAGAAGACCATCTGCGCCGCATGGGTGAGTTGCTCGGAAGAAAGGCAGAAGCAAGTCGGGAAATCGACAAAATGAAAGCTGCTTTGGCGGCAATTCGACCTCCAGTCCTCCGCAAGACGGTCGTGCTTTACTATGCCAATAGTTACACATCTGGCCGGGGAACGCTGGTCGATGAAGCTGTGCGCCTTGCCGGACTTGATAATCTGGCTGACAAGGCAGGCGTTAGCGGTTCTGCTCCGCTGCCGTTGGAAAAGCTGGTGCTCGAAAAGCCGGATATTCTGGTGCGTAGTTCAAGAGATCGTGCGCCTGCGCTGGCTTTCGAGAATTTCGAACATCCGGCGTTGCGGGCGCTTGAAAAACAGGTGAGAGCGGTGACGATAGCGGATAATCTGACGGTTTGCGGTGGGCCATTCAGCGTTGAAGCCGTGGCGGAACTTGCGGAGGCGGCGCGTGACTGAACGTAACCGCTTCTATCTTCTGCTCGGCGGGCTGGCCATGCTTGTGGTTTTGCTCTTCATTGTTTCGTTGCTGACCGGGCCGGCGGCGATCAGTATCCCTGACAGCCTCAAGGCGCTTTTGGGTGATGACAGCGAAATGATCGTGCTGGTCATGCGCGAAATTCGCTTGCCTCGGGCACTGCTTGCGCTCCTCATCGGAGCCTCGCTCGGATTGTCTGGAGCTGCTTTGCAAGGTTATTTACGCAACCCGCTCGCGGAACCGGGTTTGCTTGGAGTGAGCGCATCTGCGTCATTCGGCGCTGTCATTGCTATCTATAGCGGCCTGTCGCTTCTGTTTCCGCTGGCCTTGCCGCTGCTCGCACTGGCAGGCGCTTTCGTGTCGGTGTTTCTTGTCAAGCTTCTGGCGGGACGCAATGCCGGTACGCTTGCGGTCATATTGGCAGGCGTCGCGGTGACCAGTCTCGCCGGTGCATTGACGGCGCTGGCGCTCAACCTGTCGCCCAACCCGTTTGCCGCAATGGAAATCGTCTTCTGGATGTTGGGATCGCTGGCTGATAGATCAATGACGCATGTGGTTCTCTCCGCACCATTTATCCTTATTGGCTGGGCGATGCTTCTGGCACTCGGACGATCACTCGACGGTCTGACACTGGGGGCAGATGCTGCAGCCACGATGGGCGTTAATCTGGCTCGTGTGCAGCTTTTTGCCGTGCTGGGTACAGCTGCCTGCGTGGGTGCTTCCACCGCTGTTGCCGGTGCCATCGGTTTCGTAGGGCTGGTCGTTCCTCATCTTCTGCGTCCGCTTGTCGGTGCGCGTCCATCACGATTGCTGGTTGCAAGCGGTTTCGGCGGGGCCGCCCTGTTGTTGGCGGCTGACGTATTGGTGCGTGTCGTCATGCCGGGGCGTGAACTGAAACTGGGCGTTCTGACGGCAATCATTGGCGCACCATTCTTTCTATGGCTTGTGTTCAAGTATCGGAGGCAGCTTGTATGACATCGCTTTCGATAAAAAATCTTTCTGTTACGCTTGGCGGGAAGGCGGCACTCAGCGACGCAAGTTTCGATATTCATGGCGGTGAATTCATCGGGCTGATCGGACCCAACGGTGCCGGGAAAACGACATTGTTGCGCGCCATTGTGGGACTTGTGAGGTCCAGCGGGGATATTTCGCTCGACACGGGCGATGTGCGCTACATGAGCGCTTCAACAAAAGCGCGGAACCTCGCTTATCTGCCGCAGGAGCGTGATGTTGCGTGGCCGGTATCAGTGGAGATGCTTGTTTCTTTGGGACGCTCTGCCCTGAAGCCGGTTTTTGCGAGCATGAGTGCACAGGATAAAGCTCTCATCGAGACTGCAATGCAGCGTATGGACGTTACCCGATTTCGGGAAAGGTCGGCGATCGAGCTTTCCGGTGGAGAGCGGGCACGAGTGCTGATTGCGCGTGTTCTGGCGCAAGATACGCCCGTAATACTCGCTGATGAGCCGGTAGCCGGGCTCGATCCTTCTCATCAGCTTGGATTGATGGAAAGTTTTGCCGAGCTCGCGAAGGAGGGAAGGACTGTTGTCGCCTCATTGCATGAGTTGAGCCTTGCGGCACAGCATTGCACGCGCCTTATTTTGCTCGACAAGGGACGTATCGTTGCAGATGGGGAGCCAACGAAAGTTCTCACGCCACAGTTGCTGCACGACGTCTATGGTATTCGAGCGAAAATCATGATGGTGGATGGCGAGTTCATCGTCCATCCGACCTCTCGTATAGGCTAGACATTCTTCCAGTGACTCTCGCGGGAAGAAGCATAGATCGTTTCCACGGTTTTCTGGACTTCATATCCTTCGCGAAAATCGGCGTGATTGTTCTTCTGTCCCGCAATGGCAAGCAGGAAGTCACGAACTTCGATCGTTTTGAGATCGTTGAAGCCGATTTGGTGGCCACCCGCTACGCAAAATGCACCATAGGGTTCGTGTTCAGGCCCTGCGAAAATCTTGCGGAAGCCCTGCTGTCCTTTTCTGTCGGAAAAGAGAAACAGGTCGAGTTCGTTGAAGCGCTCCTGTGAAAAGAATAGGGAACCCTTCGATCCCGAAATCTCAAAATCGTGCTGCATCTTGCGTCCGCTGGCGATCCAGCTTGCTTCGAGTGTGCCGGTTGCCCCGTTTTCAAAATGCATGAAAGCGTGGCAGGCATCGTCTACTTCGACGGGTTTTATCTGCGAAAGGTGCAAACTATCTGGGCGCTCGCTAATAATAGTGACTGCGTTCCCCATAACAGCTTCTATCGGCCCGACAAGATAGCGCGCAGCCGCGATGATATGGCTGCCAATATCGGCTAGCGCTCCGCCACCACCTGCCGGATCAAGCCGCCAGGTCCACGGAATGCGAGCATCGGCCATGAAATCTTCGGCATGAATACCGCGAAAATTGCGAATTTCACCTAGCTCTCCGCTGTCGATGATTTCCTTGGCCAGTTTTATCATCGGATTTTTCAGATAGTTGAACCCAACGGCAGTCTGAACACCTTTCCGTTCCGCGGCGAGCGTCATTTCGAGGCATTCGGCAGCGGTGGGCGCAAGCGGCTTTTCGCAATAGACGTGTTTGCCCGCTTCAATGGCGGCGAGCGCCATCTCCCTGTGAAACCGGTTTGGCGTCGTGATGTCGATGAGATTGATATCCGGGTTGGTGATCAATTCCCGCCAATCTCCAGTGGCATTTGCAAATCCCAGTTGTTTTGCGGCTTTTGACGCCGTTTCAGAATTCACATCGGCCAATGTGTGAAGCTGCACATCGATAGGTAGGTCGAAAACGCGATTGACGTTAGCAAGCGCAAGGGCGTGCGTCTTGCCCATGAAGCCGGACCCGATCAAGCCCGCCACCACAACCTCAGCCCTATCAGCCATTGTCATTCCTCCAGAAACGATGGTCGAAGCGTTTGGCGCTGCGCAACTCCTTTGGGAAATAAGCATATCGTCGGCAGCTTATGCGATTGACATGAGCTATCAGAAATGGAATTATAATTCTACAAGAGTTTGTTATGAATGTTTCATTCTATTGAAAAGATCCATGATCTGCATGTGTTCACGGGTAAAAAGCTTGGAGGAGCGCCGGAATACAGCAGGCGGAAGGTAAAGCGTTAACGCAAACCGGCGGGGAGTGCCGGACAAGGGAGGAGTGAACATGCAATCTCTATTGAAGTCGGCCGTAGCCGGGGTGGCCTTGCTGGCTGCGTCTTTCGCAGCTCACGCGGCCGATATTAATATCGTCGTCGTCAGCCATGGTCAGGCTTCGGACCCGTTCTGGTCTGTCGTGAAGAACGGCGTTGCCGAAGCGGCGAAGGATACGGGCGCGAAAGTCGAATATCGTGCACCGGAAACCTTTGACATGGTGCAGATGGCCCAGCTTATCGACGCCGCGATCAACCAGAAGCCACAGGGTATTGTGGTTTCCATTCCAGATGCGGATGCGCTTGGACCGTCGATCCAGCGTGCTGTAGCAGCTGGTATTCCGGTCATTTCCATGAATTCCGGCTCCGATGCCTCGAAGAAGCTTGGCGCTCTGCTGCATGTCGGTCAGGATGAATTCGATGCCGGTAAGGTCGCAGGCGAAGCATTGAAGAATGCTGGCGGCAAGAAGGGCATTTGCGTCAATCAGGAAGTGGGTAACGTTTCGCTCGATCAGCGCTGCGCAGGCTTCAAGGAAGGCTTTGGCGATGTAACGGTTCTGCCGACATCGACCGATCCTGCTGAAAACGAAGCCAAGGTTCGTGCTGCCTTGGCATCTGACGCTGCCGTCGACACAATCCTGACGCTCAATGCGACATTGGCAGGTGAACCGGCTGTGAAAGCCGCTGCCGAAAGCGGTCGCAGTGGAATCCATGTTGCGACGTTCGATATGTCGGCGGGCTTCCTGGAAGCTGTCGAAAAGGGACAGGCGGATTTCGCCATCGACCAGCAGCAGTTCCTGCAAGGCTATCTTCCGGTATCGTTCCTCGCGCTTAACGCGAAGTACGGTTTGATGCCGGGTGGCAATGTCCCGTCGGGCCCGAACCTGATCACCAAGGACAAGGCCAAGCAGGTCGTGGAACTTTCGGCCAAGGGCATCCGGTAAGCATCGTTTCGACCATCTGATATCGAACCCGCCCATGAAAATGGGCGGGAACGGGTCTCTGTACCCAGAATGCATCAGGAGAAGATCATGAGTGAGCCACTTCCCCATGAAAAGGCCAACACAGCGGCGCTATCGAAGGATGAGCGGCTTCAGTCGGCGAGCCCGATGCAACGGCTCCTGAGCCGACCGGAATTAGGAGCGGTATCCGGCCTGATCCTAATTACGGTCTTTTTCGTTTCAGTTGCCAATCCGGCGATGTTTACTGCTGCCGGCATCATGAATTTCATGGCGCCTGCTTCGCAGCTTGGAATTCTGGCGGTCGCTGCAGCGCTTCTCATGATCGGCGGTGAATTCGACTTGTCTATCGGCTCGATGGTAGCTTTTGCAGGCCTGATCTTTGCGGCTGCTCTGGTCGTCTGGCAGGTGCCGCTTGGTGTCGCCATCATCGTCACGCTGCTGTTTGCTGCATTCGTAGGTGTGGTGAATGCGCAGATTGTTATCCGTACTGGATTGCCATCATTTATTGTGACGCTCGCGTTTCTGTTCATTTTGCGTGGTCTGTCGCTAGTCGGGCTGAAATGGGCAACAGGTGGCGCTACGCAGCTGCGCGGCGTGAAGGAAGCTGTAGCGGGCAGTTATCTTGCGGGCCTGTTTTCCGGCGATGCTTTTCAGGGACTTTTCGCCTGGATGGCTGAAAACGATCTGATTGACAAATTTCCCAATGGTGAGCCTTCGGTAAAAGGTGTGCCGGTCGAGGTTCTCTGGTTCATCGCCATTGCCCTTATCGCAACCTATGTGCTGGTGCGCACACGCTTCGGTAACTGGATTTTCGCGGCCGGTGGCGACGCTCTGGCTGCACGCAATTCCGGTGTCCCCGTACGACGCGTCAAGACGACACTCTTCATGTGCACGGCAATGGCTGCGGCGTTGGTGGCTATCCTTACCGTTCTGGATGCTGGTTCAACCGATGCGCGCCGTGGCTTCCAAAAGGAGTTCGAGGCGATTATCGCTGCGGTTATCGGCGGCTGTCTGCTGACCGGCGGCTATGGTTCTGCAATTGGTGCGTTCTTCGGCGCGATCATCTTCGGCATGGTGCTGATCGGGCTGACCTATACCCAGATCGATCAGGACTGGTATCTGGTCTTCTTGGGAGGAATGCTTCTGATCGCGGTGCTCTTCAATAATTTCATTCGCAAGCGTGCGACCGGCGAGCGCTGAGAGGGAGAGTTACCATGACGACACCCATAATTGAAGTTCGCAATCTTGTTAAACATTTCGGTCCGGTCATTGCGTTGAACGGCGTCTCGCTGAGCGTGGAAGCGGGACAGGTGCATTGTCTGCTTGGCGACAATGGTGCAGGCAAATCAACCCTGATCAAGACGCTTTCTGGTGTTCACAAGCCGACCAGCGGAGAGTTTCTGGTCGAGGGGAAGCCGGTCATCTTCAAAAGCCCACGCGATGCGCTGGATCATGGCATTGCAACCGTTTATCAGGATCTTGCGATGATCCCGCTGATGTCGGTCATGCGCAATTTCTTTCTCGGACGCGAACCGACCAAAGGTGTCGGTCCGTTCCGCTGGTTCGACACGCAGCAGGCCGAAGAAGTAACGCGTGAGGAGATGCGCAAGATCGGGATCGATGTCCGTGATCCGCAGCAGGCTGTCGGAACGCTTTCCGGTGGTGAGCGCCAATGTGTGGCGATTGCTCGTGCCGTTTACTTCGGCGCGAAAGTGCTGATCCTCGATGAACCGACCTCTGCCTTGGGCGTGCGGCAAACCGCTATGGTTCTCAAATACATCAATCTCGTGCGTTCACGCGGGCTTGGTGTGATCTTCATTACGCATAATGTTCGTCATGCTCATGCGGTTGGTGACAAGTTCACAGTTCTCAATCGCGGTGTAACGCTTGGAACACGCACGAAGAACGATGTGGACATGGACGAACTACAAAGCCTCATGGCGGGCGGACAGGAACTCGCCGACCTGACTGCTGAACTGGGTGGTCGGGTTTGACAGGGATTTTCGGAGCGTAGAATGAGCGGACAATTCAGCGGCAAAGTTGCTGTCATCACAGGAAGCACGCAGGGGCTTGGAGCGGCAACAGCGAAACTGTTTGCGGAAAGAGGCGCAACAGGCCTCGTCATATGTGGGCGCTCGGTTGAAAAAGGACGAGCGCAGGTCGATCAACTGGCAAGTCTTGGCGCCAAAGCCGTCTTCGTGCAGGCCGACCTTGAAAAGGTGGAAGACTGCCGCAAGATCGTTTCGGAAGCCGACCGTGTTTTTGGAAAGCTAGACGTTCTCGTAAACGCTGCTGGTCTGACGGATCGGGGCACCATTCTGGACACAAGCCCGGAATTGTTCGACCGTCTGTTTGCGGTGAACACGCGGGCGCCATTCTTCCTCATTCAGGAAGCGATAAAGCTGTTCCGGCGCGACAAGGTCGAGGGAACGATTGTCAATATTTCTTCGATGTCGTCCATGGGCGGCCAGCCTTTCATTGCGGCTTATTGCGCTTCCAAGGGGGCGCTGGACACACTGACCCGCAACGTAGCCTATTCGGTTTTGCGCAATCGGATCCGCATCAATAGCCTGAATATTGGCTGGATGGCATCAGACGGCGAAGACCGTATCCAACGCGAGTTTCACAATGCGCCGGAGAACTGGCTGGATGAAGCGGCTAAGAGCCAGCCTTTCGGAAGGCTGATTGAACCAGTCGAAGTTGCCCGCGCGATAGCATTTCTGGCTTCGGAAGAATCCGGCTTGATGACTGGCGCTATCGTGAATTTCGATCAATCCATTTGGGGCGCTTACGGTTCATCTCCGCATCCCGATCAGCCGCTTTGAGTGGCTGACAGTATCTCTATGTTTGATTGAGAAGGATAGTAACCTGTTCAATAGCTGAAATGGCTCCGTAGATATTTCATCGAGAATGTGAATGCTTGGCCCGTTGCTTTGTTCATGTATTTCTTGAGCAATCTGTAAAATATTGTGAGAAATTTTTGTGACCCTGCTTGCGCTTGCAATTTCAGGTAGTTAGAGCATCTGTCTGCCTGACCGATTCAGGCTGTGTGTTTCAAGCAGTTGTTTCAGCCGTATTTACGCGATGTCGAAGCCTCCCTTTCGTCTGCGAATTCGTTCTGGCAATGGCTTGCACAGACACCGTTTTAATTTGCGCTGAAAGGACCAGCATCGTGGAGCAGGCAAAGGACGGAACCCGTAAGGGTGGGCGCAAGGCGCTGTGGGCGGCTGTTGCGGTAATCGCTATCGCTGCCGCCGGTTTGACCGGATATAAGATCACGCTTGAGAAGACGATTACGTCGCAGCTTGAAAAACGTGGCGGCAAGGCCTCTTCCATCGAAGCCGATTTTCTCGGACGTATTCATTTGCGCGACGTGACGTTGCCGCTGAAGGATGGCTCCAACGTTCGGATCGCTTCGGTTGACGGTCGCCCCAAGTTTCTGTTCCTCACCGGCATGCTGAATGCGTCGGGCATTGATACGGAGATTGGAAACTACAAGATTTCCATTCCAAGTGTGGCAATCGAGGACGCTAATTTCGATACCGCCATGCTGAAAGATACTTTCGGCAATAGCGGTCTGACGCTGCCGGAACGCGTTGGCAGGTTCTCGGCAAAGCGCCTGACTGCGCAGGAAATCAAGGTTGTCCAGACCGTCGCGAATAATGAACAGAACATCGTCTACAAGGACGTTGCACTGGAAGATATCAACCTCGGTAAGGTTGCTCGTTATACGGCGGGCGGCACGGCTTTTGACTTCACTATCCAGGTGCTTGGTGAAGACGGTGAAAAAGTCGCGGACAAGATGACAGGCACTATGGGTGCCGCAGAGGGCAAGGACATTGACGGTGTCTTCCTCGCCCGTCTCTATACCGAAAAGGCAGGCCCGGACGACAAGGAAGCAAAGCCCGTCTACGGTCCTTTCTCGGCGAAGAATATCGTCATGAAGACGAAGGATGCGAGCTTCAGCTATGATGAAATTCGCAGCAATGGTTTCACGGCTCGTATGCCTGCCGTGCCGTTCACCGAAACCTTGAAGAAGCTCCAGTCCCTTGAAAATGCGGATGAACTTTCGCCGGAAGAAACGCGCGAGCTTATTCTTCAGGTGAGCTCACTGTTCGACACCATCGGCAAGGGCGATGTTGAAATGCTCGGCATGAAGATCGAGCCAACTGATGCATCGAAGGGTAAGGGCGGTATCGAGCGCGTTGCAGTTGCTTTCGACAATCAGAAGATGGATGCGACGATCAAAGGTTTGGCTTTTTCCGAAGGTCAGGACTACATGAAAATGGAGGAAGCTTCCTTGAAGGGCTTCTCCTGGGCGACTTCAGTTGAAGCTCTGAAAAAGTTTGCAGCGCTGAATGAGGAAGAAGTTGAAAACTTCCCTTTCACGACCATGCTTCCAGAATTCGGCACACTTAAGGTAGTGGGGATCGACGCTGATCTGCCATATGAGAAGTCTGAAGATGTGGATGCTGATGAGTCGGATGGTGGAGATGAGGCGGCAATCGAAGAACCGTCGGTTCCTTCTCTACCTGAGCGTATTCAGTTCGCCATGAAGAGCTATGAAATCGCTCTCAACAAGCCTTATAACGGTATTCCGACCGATGTGCGCGTTGCTTACGAAGATATGTCGCTCAAAGTGCCGACACAGGCTGATGACGAGTTCTACCAGCAGCTTCGGAAGCTTGGTTATGATAGTCTCACCATGTCCTCAAACTTCGAGGCAAGCTGGGATGAAGCAAACCAGAACCTGATCATCAAGGATATTTCGATCAGTGGCAAGGATATGGGCTCCGTTTCCATGTCTGGTTTGATGGGCGGTCTGACCAAGGAATTCTTCTCTGGCGACAAGGTGATGATGCAGGTCGCTCTGCTTGGACTCAAGGCCAAGCAGGTAAACCTGAAGATTGAGGAAAAGGGCATCATCGCCAAGGCCATCAAGATTTATGCCGAAGAAAAAGAGGTGTCCGAAGACGAAGTGCGTAGCGTGATGTCTTTGATGGCTGCCGCCTCTCTGCAAGATCTGGCGGCGGACCAGCCACAGTTGCAGGATGTTGCGACGGCGTTTTCTACCTTCCTTGCAAAGCCGAATATTTTTGAGCTCACCGTCAAAGCGAAAGCTGAAAAGGGTATTGGCGCTCTCGAAATGGTAGCTGCATCGCAGGATCCAATTTTGCTGCTCGACAAAGTCGATATCGAAGCCAAGGCGGAATAATCGACTATTCCACCGTCATATGTGAAACGCCGATCTTTGGTCGGCGTTTCTGTAATCAGAGCTTCACCAAAACATTACACAAGGGTCATGCCCTTGATATATAAGGGTCCTAGTAAGCCTCGGAAATAACGAGGCCAACATGACCAGAAAAAATGTCCTGCTTATCGTCGTTGATCAATGGCGAGCAGATTTTATCCCTCACCTGATGCGGGCGGAGGGGCGCAAACCCTTCCTCAAAACTCCCAATCTTGATCGCCTTTGCCGGGAAGGCTTGACCTTCCGCAATCACGTCACGACCTGCGTGCCGTGTGGCCCGGCAAGAGCAAGCCTGCTTACGGGGCTCTACCTGATGAACCATCGGGCAGTGCAGAACACCGTTCCGCTTGATCAGCGCCATTTGAATCTCGGCAAAGCCCTCCGCGCCATCGGCTACGATCCCGCGCTCATCGGTTACACGACGACGACACCTGATCCGCGCTCGACGTCCCACAGAGATCCGCGTTTTACGGTTCTTGGCGATATCATGGACGGGTTTCGCTCCGTAGGCGCATTCGAACCCAATATGGACGGGTATTTTGGCTGGGTGGCGCAGAACGGCTTCGAACTGCCGGAGAATCGCGAAGATATCTGGCTGCCGGAGGGGGAGCATTCCGTTCCGGGCGCTACCGACAAGCCGTCGCGTATCCCGAGGGAGTTTTCGGATTCCACATTCTTCACCGAACGCGCGTTGACATACTTGAAGGGGAGGGATGGCAAGCCTTTCTTCCTGCATCTTGGCTATTATCGTCCACATCCACCATTCGTCGCCTCCGCGCCTTATCATGCGATGTACAAGGCCGAAGATATGCCTGCGCCTGTTCGCGCGGATAGTCCGGACGCCGAAGCGGCACAGCATCCCCTTATGAAGCATTATATCGATCACATCAGGCGCGGTTCGTTCTTTCATGGGGCGGAAGGGTCGGGTGCAACGCTTGACGAAGGTGAGATTCGCCAAATGCGCGCCACCTATTGCGGCCTGATTACGGAAATCGACGATTGTCTGGGGCGGGTCTTCGCTTACCTTGATGAAACGGGTCAGTGGGACGATACACTGATCATCTTCACCAGCGATCACGGTGAGCAGCTCGGTGATCATCATCTGCTTGGCAAGATCGGTTACAATGACGAAAGTTTCCGCATTCCTTTGGTTATAAAGGATGCAGGACAGAACCGGCACGCTGGCCAGATCGAAGAAGGCTTTTCCGAAAGCATCGATGTCATGCCAACCATCCTCGAGTGGTTGGGCGGGGAAACGCCACGTGCTTGCGACGGACGTTCGCTACTGCCGTTTCTGGGCGAGGGAAAGCCCGCCGACTGGCGTACAGAACTGCATTACGAGTTCGACTTCCGCGACGTCTTCTACGATCAGCCGCAGAACTCGGTGCAGCTTTCCCAAGATGATTGCAGCCTTTGCGTAATTGAGGACGAAAACTACAAGTACGTGCATTTTGCGGCTTTGCCGCCACTGTTCTTCGATTTGAAGGCAGACCCGCACGAATTCAACAATCTGGCTGAAGACCCCGCTTATGCGGTTCTCGTTCGCGACTACGCCCAGAAGGCTTTGTCGTGGCGGCTGTCTCATGCCGACCGGACACTCACCCATTACAGATCCGGCCCGCAAGGGCTGACAACGCGCAACCATTGATCTCAGGAGCAACCAAATGATCAATCTGACCCGACGCGGAATGCTTGGCCTTTCAGCCGGTGCCGCCGGTTCGCTCGTCCTGCCGCGCTTTGCAATCGCACAGGCTGACAATCGCCCATCGATCACCATTGCTGTCCAGAAGGTGGCAAACAGCAATACGCTCGACGTTCTTCGCGAGCAGTCGAATGTCGGCGAACGCGTTTTCTTTTCCAGTATCTGGGAAGCGTTGATCGACCGTGATTGGCTGGGCGGTCTTTCCGCAGTGCCAGGTCTTGCGACCGAATGGACCCGCATTGACGACAAAACCGTTGAACTGAAACTCCGGCAAGGCGTGAAGTTCCACAATGGCGACGAGATGACCGCCGAGGACGTTGCCTTCACCTTTGGCAAGGAACGTATGTTTGGAGACACGCAGCCAGCCGAAGGCAAGACAATATATGTCTCGGAGAAAAACCCGCTCGGCCGTGAAAGCAAGGAACTGCCGCTTGAAGTGCCAGCAACGGCGCGCCGCTCGTGGCCAGCCCTTCTCGGTGTCGAAGTAGTCGACAAATATACCGTACGCTTCAAGAACGGTACGCCGGACGTCACGATGGAAGGCCGCATCTCCCGTTACGGCAGCCAGATCATGAGCCGTCGTGGTTGGGAAGAGTCGCCGAGCTATCTCGATTGGGCGCGCAAGCCGGTTACTACCGGGCCTTACAAGGTTGTCGAGTTCAAGCCTGACAATATGCTGGTGCTCGAAGCTCATGACGAATATTGGGGTGGACGCCCGCCGCTGAAGCAGATCCGCTTCATCGAAGTACCGGAAGTGGCCTCCCGCATCAATGGTCTGCTCTCGGGTGAATATCAGTTCGCCTGTGATATTCCGCCGGATCAGATTGAGGGCATCGAAAAGAACGACGCTTTCGAGGTTCAGGGCGGCACGATTCTCAACCACCGTCTAACCGTGTTCGACAAGTTCCATCCGCAACTGGAAAATCCGTTGGTGCGTCGCGCATTCACCCATGCGATCGATCGTCAGGCGATCGTAGATTCGCTGTGGGCCGGTCGTACGGTCGTTCCGGCTGGTCTCCAGTGGGATTATTATGGCGATATGTTCGTTCAGGGCTGGAATGTTCCGGAGTATAACCCGGATCTCGCCAAACAGCTTTTGAAAGAAGCCGGTTACAAGGGTGATGCAATCCCTTACCGCCTGCTCAACAATTACTATACCAACCAGACCCCAACTGCGCAGATCCTTGTGGAGATGTGGAATCAGGTGGGCCTGAACGTTGAAATCCAGATGCAAGAAAACTGGCAGCAGGTTCTGGAGAAGAGCCCAGGACGTGCCGTGCGCGACTGGTCTAATTCCGCGCCATTCAACGACCCGGTTTCTTCCATCGTCAGTCAGCATGGTCCGAATGGCCAGCAGCAACAGGTCGGCGAGTGGACGAATGAGGAAGCAAACAAGCTTTCCGTCATTCTGGAAACCAGCACCGACCATGCCAAACGCAAGGAAGCGTTCAAGCGGATGCTGGAAATCTGTGAACGGGAAGACCCTGCTTACACAGTCCTTCACCAGAACGCGACGTTCACTGCCAAGCCGAAGTCATTGAAGTGGAAGGCGGCGCCTGCTTTCGCAATGGATTTCCGCAAAAACAACTGGGCATGATCCATTTGTAGAGGCGGGCCCGGTTCGGCCGGGCTCGCTTTTCCTTTGGGGTTTCAAGCCCCGCGACTGTGAATGAACCAGAAGGATTGCATGATGCCGCTGGTCGAAATTTCCAATCTCAAAGTAGCCTTTGATGGCGTGCCGGTTCTGCATGGTATCGACCTCTCGATTGAGCGGGGCGAAGCCGTCGGATTAGTCGGGGAGTCTGGCTGCGGCAAGTCTGTGACCTGGTTGGCGGCGCTCGGCCTCCTGCCGAAGAAGGCGTCGATCTCCGGTAGTGTTCTCCTAGAAGGAACAGAATTGCTCACCGCATCGCGCAGCACGCTCGAAGGTGTTCGGGGTGGTCGTATTGCGATGATCTTTCAGGACCCGTCGAGTTCGTTGAATCCGGTTATCCGGGTTGGGCGACAGATTGAGGAAGCCGTGCGGCTTCATCGTAACCTGAAAGGATCAGCCGCCCGGGCGGAAGCTTTGCGATTGATGGAACTGGTGGGGATACCGGATGCAGGCCGACGCATCGATAATTATCCGCACGAATTTTCCGGTGGTCAAAACCAGCGCTTGATGATTGCCATGGCGCTGGCAGGTAATCCCGATATCCTGATTGCAGATGAGCCTACGACAGCACTTGATGCTACGATTCAGGCTCAAATTCTTGATCTATTGGCTGCATTGCGTGCGGAAACCGGCATGGCTGTGGTCTTTATCAGTCATGATCTTGGGGCTGTATCGCAAATTTGCGAACGGGTCTCCGTCATGTATGCCGGGCGTATCGTCGAACAGGCCCGGACCGAAGCGCTTTTTACTGCTCCGCGTCATCCTTACACGCACGGTCTGTTTGATTCCATTCCCAGCCTTGAGGGCGGGCGCAGCCGGCTCATACCCATCGAGGACACAGTTCCTGAGCCCGGCAAGCTTCCGCAAGGTTGCTCATTCTCGCCACGCTGCTTGAGCGCGAGTGACCTCTGCGCTCGAAGCCTGCCAAGACTCGGTGTCCCGCAGGACGATGCCGGTGAGGGGCGTATGGTCGCCTGTTTTCATCCCCATCCGGCCGCGTCGCATTTGCTGCCGTCCATCGGCGGCCATATTTCAACCCCGGCGAGCACAAGGGCAATAGCACAATGACAGCCGCTCTCATCGAAGCTCGCGATCTTGTCAAAACATACACGTCGCGCAAAGGCCCTTTTGCAAAACCGGTCGCAGTGCGCGCCGTCGACGGGCTTTCCATATCGGTCGCTCCGGCAACAACGCTGGGCATCGTTGGCGAGTCCGGTTCGGGTAAATCCACGACCGGGCGGCTGCTTCTCGGTCTCGAAGATCCCAGTGAGGGAGAAGTCACGTTCGAAGGTTCAGCCCTGCCTCGCCAGAAGACTGCAGGCTGGCGCGCTTTACGGGCGCGTATGCAGCTCGTCTATCAGGACCCTCTGGCAGCTCTGGATCGACGCCTGCCGATTGGCCGTCAGATTGCCGAGCCGCTGGAAATCCATGGCATTGGAACACCTGCTGAGCAGAAAGCGCGTGTTGCGGAGCTGATGCGAGCGGTCGGTCTCCGTCCCGATCAGGCTTCTCGCTATCCGCATGAGCTTTCGGGCGGGCAGCGTCAGCGCGTCGTCATCGCGCGGGCCATCGCGTCCAGGCCGCAACTCATTGTCTGTGATGAACCAGTATCAGCGCTGGATGTTTCTATTCAGGCGCAGGTCGTAAACCTTCTGCGGGATTTGCAGGAACGCGAAGGCATTGCGATGGTTTTCATCAGCCATGATCTGAAGGTGGTGCGTAATATTTCGGATCGTGTCGTGGTTATGTATCTGGGCCGTATTGTCGAAGAAGCATCCTCGGACGAAATTTTTGCCAAGCCGCTTCACCCCTATACGCAGGCACTCGTGTCGAGCGTTCCTGTCGCGGGAACGCCGCTCAGCGATCGTATCATTCTGCAGGGTGAGCCGCCTAATCCTGCGGCGCGACCCAGTGGCTGTGCCTTTCATCCCCGCTGCCGTTTTGCCGTTCCGCGCTGCAGCAGCGAGGTACCTGAACTCCTCGACATGCCAGCGGGACGCAAAGTGGCCTGCCATTTTGTCGGAACCCCGCAGACGGACAATATTCATGCTTAGATTTCTGACGGTTCGCGGATTCCGCGCATTTGTGACCATTCTTCTGGTGGTGACATTTGCCTTTGTGGTGTTGCGCATGTCTGGTGATCCAGCCCAGATCATCATGGGACCGGACGCGCCGCCGGAAGCCATAGCTGCATTCCGGAAGAACTGGGGTCTCGACGATCCCCTCTGGCAGCAATATTTACGCTATTTCGGAGCCATTGCGCGCGGCGATCTTGGAATTTCGATGCGCGATGGTCAGTCTGCGATCACACTTGTGGCGGAGCGCATCCCCGCCACCCTCCAGCTAACGATACCGGCGTTGTTGATCAAGCTTGGACTTGGCATTCCCGCCGGAATTTATGCTGCGCTGCATCGCAACAGCTTCATTGACCGAGCTGTCATGGCCACTGCCGTAATCGGCTTCACTTTACCGAGTTTTGTCCTTGGCCTGCTGCTCGTGCTGGTGTTTTCAGTTTCGTTGGGCTGGCTGCCTTCGGGCGGACAGGATAGCTGGACGCACGCCATTCTCCCTATCATCACGATGGGACTGGGCGGTGCGGCCATTCTGGCGCGGTTCTCCCGCAGCGCGATGATCGAGATTCTGGGGCAACCCTATATTCGTACGGCGAGCGCCAAAGGAGTGTCCTGGCGCAATGTGGTATGGCGGCACGCACTGCCCAACGCGGCTATTCCGATTGTCACTATCGTCGGGTTTATGGTCGGGTCGCTGATTGCAGGAGCAGTGGTTGTTGAATCACTCTTCTCATGGCCGGGCGTGGGAAGGTTGCTCGTGGTTTCGGTTGCCAACCGCGATCTCGCTATCGTGCAATGCATCCTGCTTCTCGTGG
This sequence comes from Brucella oryzae, assembly GCF_041929965.1. Classification (NCBI taxonomy): domain Bacteria; kingdom Pseudomonadati; phylum Pseudomonadota; class Alphaproteobacteria; order Hyphomicrobiales; family Brucellaceae; genus Brucella; species Brucella oryzae. Next base: position 180,485 of record NZ_JBHEEO010000006.1, read on the forward strand.
CGGCGACGATGGTGATTTCCAATTTCATCGTCGATCTTCTCTATGGTTATCTCGATCCGCGTTTGCGTCAGGCGCAGGGCAAGGCATGAGGATGAACCGATGACGGATATGACTGCCAATATTGCCGCTGTTTCCACGCAACCGAAAAAGAGCTGCAAAAGCATTCCGCCGATGGTCGTCATCGGCTTTATCTGGATTGCCGCGATGATCCTGATTGCGCTGACTGCGGACTGGATAAAGCCCTACAACATCACAGCCTTTGACCTGAAAAATCGCCTCGCACTGCCGGGGAATGTACAGCACTGGCTGGGTACCGATGAGCTGGGACGTGACGTGCTCTCACGCCTAATCGAATCCATTCGCATTTCGTTGCTCATCGCATTCGGTGCGACGATCATTTCGGCGGTGTTCGGGACGATGCTTGGTTTCCTTGCAGCCTATTTTCGAGGTGCGGTGGAACAGGTTGTGGTCATGCTGGCTGATTTTCAGGCTGCGCTGCCATTTCTGATTCTGTCGCTTGCCGTGCTGGCATTCTTTGGCAGCTCGCTTCTACTGCTGACCTGCCTGATGGGTTTCTACGGTTGGGAGCGTTATGCCCGTGTCGCACGTGGACTGGCCGTTTCGGCTAATGCACAAGGCTATGCGGCAGCGGTTACCCAGCTCGGCGCTACGCCGTCGCGCGTGTATCTCAAGCATATCCTCCCGAACATTGCTTCGACGCTGATCGTCTCGATGACGCTGACATTCCCGGAAATCATTCTCCTCGAAAGCAGTCTCTCGTTTCTGGGGTTGGGCGTGCAGCCGCCAATGACCAGCCTTGGCAATATGGTGGGTTATGGCCGCGAATATCTCACTCGCGCGCCATGGATCATGCTCGCGCCGTCATTTGTAATCATGTTCACGACGCTGTCGATCAGCTTTGTGGGTGATTGGCTACGTGACAAGCTGGACCCGACCACGAGATGAGACCGCTCACCCTCCAACACTTGGACCTTGCGATTCTGAAAGTGAGTTGTTTAGTGTGGGGTGACAGAATTTTTATGGGAACAGACTTCTTATGTTGAAGAATATCAATCCATTGCTGACCGGCTCTTTGCTCGAGGTTCTGGCCGATATGGGGCACGGAGACGATCTCGTGATTGTCGATGCCAATTATCCGGCGCAGTCCTCTGGCGTGCACGTACTGGATTTTCCGGGAATCACTGCGACGGATCTGGCGGAGGCCGTTTTGTCGCTGCTGCCTTTGGACGATTTTGTCGATAAGCCAGCCGCTGTCATGCAAGCACCTAATGAAACGCCAGCGATTTTCAACGAATTTGAAAGGGTCATAGAAAAGGCCGAGGGACGGAAGATTTCTGTCGATCCGGTTGAAAGATTTGCCTTTTATCACCGCGCTCGCGACGCTTTTGCGATCATTCGCACCGGTGAGAAACGGCTTTATGGCAATATCATTTTCAAAAAGGGCGTCATCCGCTCCTAAGCGATGACATTGATATCAATGCATGAAAAACCCGGGCATTGAGCCCGGGTTTTTGATTCCAGCTTTATTCCTGTGACTTTTCTGCCTGATCCTTCATCGGGCCCTTGTGCTCACCACCCTTGTGGTTGCCCATGTGATGTGGGCCTTTGTGGTGAGAGCCTCTGGTCTGGTGATGCATCTTCGCAGCACGCATTTCGCTGCGATCGATTTTGCCATCCTCGTTCCGATCCAGTGCAGCGAATTCCTTCTTGCGCTGGTTCTCCACTTCGGCAAGTGTAACCTTGCCATCGCCATTGATATCAAGGCGACGCTCCATGCGGTCAGCTGCCCGGCTCACGATGCGCTTGAGTGCCAGTGCTTCGATTTCGGCGCGAGAAAGTACGCCGTCGCCATCGGTATCGGCGGCCTTGAGGTTATCCATGCGTGAAAATTTCTCAAGATCGACGGGGCCACGCTTGCCCTTCATGTCCTTGTTCGGGGCAACGGTCGTCTCTGCTACCGGTTTATCAGTATTTGCACTGTCATTTTCTTGTGCCAGTGCGGGTACAGCAAGCAACGATGTCGCAATTACAGCGATAAATGCGGTCTTCGATTTCATGGCTATTTGACTCCATTACTCTTTTGCAGGGACGCCGCTAAAAAGGCGTGCGAGTAATGTCGGTCTTTTTAGATGAACCGCATATGAATATGCCAATTAATTATCGGTAATGTATTGGGGTATGTATGAGAAAGCTGAAGCAGAAGCATTCTCGAAAGCGAGGAATCTGCAAATACGGAGACACATGTTCGTTCGAATAGGAAGATTCTGTCTGATTCATAGAGATCAGTTATCAGCGGAAGTGTTTGTTTTCAGAAGAGAAAATGGTGGGTGATGTAGGGATCGAACCTACGACCCGCTGATTAAGAGTCAGCTGCTCTACCAACTGAGCTAATCACCCACTCGCTTTGCCGAGGCAGCGGCCCCGGTGAAGTGAGCGGTTCTATAACGGCCTCTTTTCCACCTGTCCAGCCTTCAACTGCAAAATTTCTGAAAAAAATGACAGCTTGCCCAAAAATCCCGGAAATGCGGGTCTTTCGAAAATCCATTTCTGCGTGTTACCGGTGTATTTTTCAGTGTGTGTGTATTCTGGTTGTATTTCTTAAGGCTCTTTTGGGAATCAGAAATGAGAGATTCTTGATTTGATTCATTTTTTCACGTCTCCGGCGTTGTAAGCCGAACCCCGCGGTTCCATATTTGCCAATGCTGGACTAATACGTCCGGTGGGGAGGTTTCGTTCAGGGAGTAGAGCCACGCTGCAAATGTCGCAGCTATGTCATCAATTATTGATGCTTGTCTGAGAAGTTACGGCATATAAAAGACTTGATCGGTTGGTATTAGTTCTGAAGTCACGGAAACTGGCATCGCCTCTAAAATTTGTCTGAGCAAGGCGCTTTATGCACCGGGTTGCCCTTGCCGAAGAAAACAGAAACGGCTCACATCGTTTCAAAATCCGGTTCGCGACATTTGAGGACGGAATGGAAAGCATAATAGGCGATCTCGGACAGTTTATTTCCGATCATCGGGCATGGGCTGGGCCTATCGTGGGCATCATCGCCTTTGGCGAGTCTCTCGCTATTATAGGGATGTTCATTCCAGCCACTCCGATCATGATCGCCATCGGCGGCCTCGTGGGTGCCGGAATCATCGAACCCATTCCCGTTATCATCGGCGCGATCATTGGTGCTGTTATCGGCGATATTATCTCCTATTTCCTGGGCTGGTGGCTTGGTCGCAACATCATTCACAAATGGCCGCTCAACAAGCACCGCAGTGGTGTAGCGCGTGCACGCCTACTCTTCCGTCGCTATGGTTTTTCGGCGGTGTTCCTGGGCCGCTTCTTCGGTCCTGTACGCTGCACCGTGCCGATGGTTGCCGGCATGATGTCGATGGATCAGACGCGCTTCCAGACTGCCAATGTCCTATCTGCACTGGTATGGGCCCCGCTAATGTTCCTTCCTGGCTGGCTGGCTGGTCGTGGCGCAGGTGTCTTCGCCAGAATGGACAGTGATCACATGTTCTGGTTTGTCATCGGGATCACTATCGTCACCATTCTCGTGACGGTCATTGGCGTTCGGTTTTTCAAAGCCCGTCCGCGTCGGGAGCGTAAGCGCCGCGTTCATGTCTCACCAGCCGAATAGTCGGTCTCTTGTGCAGCAGGCTTCAGTCTGCTTAATAACAGAACAATATGTTCCATATGGCAACCGGTGTTGCTGAGGCTTGGAGCCTCGCAAGCGCCTCATATAAGGTTCATCGCGCTTTATGCCCGACGACAGTTCTGACGATTCGTCTTCTCGAAGTCCGAGTTCCCCGGAGGGGTGTTCGGGCTTCCCGCGCGTTGAACAATTCCCGATAGTCTTTGTCCGCCAGGGGCTGGACCGCACAAAAGCGGCCCGGCCACAAACTGCTTGCGGCGTAGTTTCCAATTTCCATTTCTGCTGATCGTTAAAGGAGCCGACATATCATGGACTGGTCCATGGACTGGATTGCCGACCCCAATGCCTGGATAGGTTTGGTGACATTGGTGATACTCGAGATTGTTCTCGGTATCGACAATCTCGTCTTCATCGCCATTCTGGCCGACAAACTGCCTCCGCACCAACGCAATCGTGCGCGGCTGATCGGCCTTAGTCTCGCTCTTCTGATGCGTTTGGTACTGCTGGCGTCGATTTCCTGGATCGTCACTCTGCGAGAGCCCTTGGTGTTGCTGATGGGGCTGTCGTTTTCGGGACGCGATATTATCATGCTGATAGGCGGGCTCTTCCTTCTCGCCAAGGGCACGATGGAACTCCACGAGCGGCTAGAGGGGGATCATGGGCCAAAAAGTTCCAAGGTCGTGCATGCTGTGTTCTGGCAAGTGATTGTTCAGATTGTCGTTCTGGATGCGGTATTCTCGCTCGATAGCGTCATCACGGCTGTTGGCATGGTCCAGCACCTGCCGGTCATGATGATTGCTGTGGTTATCGCCATTGGCGTGATGATGCTTGCTTCCAAGCCGTTGATGGACTTTGTCAACAAACACCCCACCGTCGTCATCCTCTGTCTTGGCTTTTTGATGATGATTGGCTTCAGTCTGGTCGTGGAAGGTTTCGGCTTCCACATTCCAAAGGGTTATCTCTATGCAGCGATCGGTTTCTCGGTATCGATCGAAGCGGCAAATCAGATGTCGCGACGCAACCGCGAGAAGCTTGTAACCACCAATGACCTACGAGAACGCACGGCGGGTGCTGTCCTGCGCCTGCTGGGCGGTGGTCGAGGCGAAAACCCGCTTTCCGACACGGTCGATGTGATTGCCCAGCAGACAGCGGCTAGGGATGTCTTCCTGCCGGAAGAAAAGGAGATGATCCGCGGCGTTCTCGATCTGGCTGATCGACCTGTGCGTTCCATCATGTCGCCACGCAATGAGATCGAGTGGCTTGACCTCGATGAAGACGAAGCGGAACTGAATGCGGCCATTCGCAAGCTGTCACATTCACGCGTCATCGTTGCACGTCGTCAGGTGGATGAGTTCATCGGCGTGGCGCTTGTGAGGGATATTTTGCTCGATATTGGCGATAGGAAGCCTATCGACTGGGACAAGACTGTAAAACAACCGCTTGTCGTGCATGAAAATGCAAATGTGTTGCGCGTTATGGAGCAGTTGCGCAACTCACCTGTCCAGATCGCGGTGGTGGTGGACGAGCACGGTTCTTTCGAAGGTGTCGTGACACCCACCGACGTTCTGGAAGCCATTGCCGGTGAGTTTCCTGATGAAGATGAGGAGGCGGCGGTCGCGCAGTCGGACGGTCATGGTGGTTATCTTGTGGATGGCTTTACCGATATTCGTCGGCTGAGTGGTCTTCTTGAACGCGACCTTCTCGATGATGGTGATCGCTATACGACGCTGGCCGGTTATGTTCTTTGGCATCTGGGCCATTTGCCGCTGGGTGGGGAAAGCTTCGTTGCCGATGGACTGGAGTTCAAGATCGAGTCGATGAATGGTCGTCACATCGGCAAGGTCCGCATTATCCCCTCAATCGACTATGACGTGTAATCGGAATGAATTTGCGGGCTGGTTGGTCTGGCTCGCAAATTATTTCATGCGGTTAACTCCGATAAAATAAGTAGGTTATTGACAAAAGCCGAGAAGCCTTCAAAATTAACCTATCGTTCATCGTTGCGGCGAAAGCGCGACAATATTTGAGCGGAAGGCAATGAGGAGGCTAGGCATGAAGCGAACCGTTCAACTGCTCGCTACGAAAATGAAGAATACGTTTTTGCGTGTTCCGGCCTTTTTGGAGCAGCCTTGGCGCGAAATGAAGTTGAATGCGGAAGAGATCGCAGCCCGCCGCCGTAGTCGGCTGGAGCGTGGCGAGCATAATTTTCTCTGGTGCTGGCAGCATCGCGGTTTCTGGTGAGACCAGGAGTCCAAGAAAAGGTTTGAAGGCAGGGGGCGGAAGTCTCCTGCCTTTTGCATTTCATTTTATGGTTTCGATCCTGATGAGAATTATTTTCTCATGCCAGCATGTGGTTTGGGTGCAGGTTCCATGAATGGCTTTGAATGTAGTTTATATATTTAAAACAATGATTTAGATTGATTTTGTCTCTTCTCTCGTTAGATTTGTTTTCCGAAAACAATCCAGTTTAGAGCGCTTTTCGCAAACAGCGCGGTGGGGATGGGTCTAATGAGAAAAATTATTCTATATGCGGCGGTAGCCCTCGGTCTCGGCGCCGCTCCGGTTCATGCGCAGGAGCCGAAGGAAATCCTCAACGTTTCCTATGATATCGCGCGAGAACTCTACGAACAGGTCAACAAGGCCTTCATCGCAGACTGGAAGACCAAGACCGGTGAAGATCTGACCGTCAATCAGTCCCATGCGGGCTCCTCGAAGCAGGCGCGTTCGATCCTGGAAGGGCTTGAGGCGGATGTCGTTACCTTCAATCAGGTAACCGACGTGCAGGTTCTGCATGACAAGGGCAATCTCATTCCGGCCGATTGGCAGAAGCGACTCCCGAACAACTCGTCACCCTACTATTCATTCCCTGCTTTCCTTGTTCGTGAGGGCAATCCGAAGAACATCAAGAATTGGGATGATTTGGCGCGTGACGACGTGAAGGTGATCTTCCCGAATCCGAAAACTTCGGGCAATGCGCGCTATACCTATCTTGCTGCGACGGCGTACGCGAACGAAGCATTCAAGGGAGATCAGGCAAAAGTTCACGAATTTATCGGGAAGATTTTCAAGAATGTGCCCGTGTTCGATACGGGCGGTCGTGGCGCAACGACGACTTTTGCCGAACGTGGCATTGGCGACGTTCTGGTGACTTTCGAGGCTGAAACACGCGGAACCGAAAAGGTTCTCGGACCGGACAAATATGACGTTGTCGTACCGGAAGTCAGTCTGCTGGCAGAGTTTCCCGTTACGGTCGTCGACAAGGTGGTAGACAAGCGCGGATCGCGCAAGATTGCCGAAGCCTATCTCGATTATCTATATTCGCCGGAAGGCCAGGAGATTCTGGCTCAAAACTTCAACCGCGTGCATGACAAGGACGTCATCGCAAAGCACAAGGATATCTATCCCGATGTGCGTCTCGTGACGGTTGAAGATGCTTTCGGTGGCTGGGCGAAAGTTCAGAAGGAACATTTCGCCGAAGGCGGAGTGCTCGATCAGCTCTTCACCGGCAAGTAAACAGAGCCAATTGGTGATCCCTGAGGGATCGCCTTGCTTTTTGGAAAAATCCAGTGTCGCTTCTAAGCATGAAACGTAATTCTGTGCTGCCGGGGTTCGGACTGACCCTCGGCTGCACTTTGCTTTATCTGGCTGTTATTGTGGCCTTGCCACTGCTGGCCATGATCCTGAAAACAGCAAGTCTGGGCTGGAGCGACTTCTGGAGCATCGTGACCTCAGATCGGGCACTGGCGACCTATAAGATCACCTTGAGTGCAGCCGCAGTAGCAACCGTATTTAACGGCCTATTCGGTCTCTTGCTGGCCTGGGTGCTGACGCGATATGAATTTCCAGGCAAACGGCTGATCGATGCTGCCGTTGATCTTCCCTTCGCGCTGCCGACTGCCATAGCAGGTCTGGCACTCGTAACCTTGTTTGCTCAGAACGGCTGGTTCGGGCGGTTTCTTGAACCGATCGGAATAAAGGTTGCCTACGCACCGCTTGGCATCATGATCGCGATGTTCTTTACCAGCATCCCATTTGCCATCCGCACGGTTCAACCGGTACTGGAGGATATGAGCGCGGATGTGGAAGAAGCTGCCCGTAGCCTGGGAGCCAGTTCCTGGCAGATATTCTCACACATTATTTGGCCGACCATCTTTCCGGCTTTCCTTGCCGGTTCGTCGCTTTCCTTCGCGCGCAGCCTCGGTGAATTTGGTTCGATTGTCTTTATCTCGGGCAATCTTCCCTTCGAAACCGAAGTGACATCGCTGCTCGTTTTCATCCGGCTTGATGAATACGACTATCCCGCTGCCGCAGCGCTTGCATTCGTAATGCTTGTCACGGCTTTCGTGATGCTTCTTGTGACCAATCTCATTCAGGCAAGGCAGCTTCGTTATGCAGAACGTTAGCGCAAGCCTGCAGGCACGAAATTCCGGGCCGATGCGTAACCTGTTGATCTGGCTGGCGGCTGGCTTGTCGTTGATCTGCATCGGGGCTCCGCTCGCCGTTATCTTCTCTTATGCTTTCAGCAAGGGTGTCGGCGTTTTCTTCAGCGAAATACTGAAACCAGATACTCTGCATGCGGTATGGCTGACCGTTTTAACGGCTATTGTCGTCGTGCCGATAAACATGGCCTTCGGTGTCTGTGTCGCATGGCTTGTCACCAAGTTTCGTTTTCCGGGCAGACGGTTGCTGATTACTTTCGTTGAGATACCGTTCTCAGTCTCACCCATCGTAGCCGGTGTGACCTATCTTTTCCTCTATGGATCGCAAGGCCTGCTGGGGCCGCTGCTGGAAACCTATGACGTCAAGATCATGTTCACGGTTCCGGCGATTTTTCTTGTCAGCCTCTTCGTGACTTCACCCTTCGTGGCGCGTGAATTGATCCCGCTTATGGAGGTGCAGGGGAGCGATGAAGAAGAGGCGGCCCTAACCCTTGGCGCCAATGCCTGGCAGACCTTTTTCTATGTCACTTTGCCTAATATCAAATGGGCATTGCTCTATGGTGCCGTGCTTTGCAATGCGCGCGTCATGGGGGAGTTTGGAGCAACTTCGGTCGTTTCAGGTGCTATCCGAGGTAAGACCAACACGCTGCCGCTTCAGGTGGAACTACTGTTCAACGACTACAACGTTGCCGGTGCTTTCGCTGCGGCTTCGACACTCGCCTTGATCGCTCTTCTTACCCTTGTCTTGAAGGTTCTGCTTGAACGCAGGCAGGGTGCCTGAAACGAAAAGCCGCCCATTTTTTGAATGGGCGGCTGGCGGTCATGCTGCTTGGGAAAGCGCGTTGTTTACCGGTTCTCTATGAAGAGAGGATGCCAGGATTATCCCCTCCGGCCAGCGGCTGAATCCGCTTGCTACATTGATGTGGCCGGCATGGCCGAGATCGACGAAACCCGATCCCCACACATGTGAAAGAGCTTCTGCCTTGGCAAAGCTCATATATTCATCGTTGCGGCTTGAGACGACGATGGACGGAAAACCCAGTTCATGGCGCGGGAGCGGAGCAAAGCTCTGGAACCGATCATCCTTACGAGCCATTGTTTCGGCGTCGGCCGGTGCAACCAGAAGGGCGCCCGCCACATGAGCCGCCGACGGGCGGCTAGCCAGATGTGCGACCAGTGCGCAGCCAAGACTATGTGCGACCAGAACTGCCCCCGGATTTTCGGCGAGTTTGGCTTCGAGCGCGTGCATCCAGTCGGATAGCACCGGATAGTGCCAGTCGTCCTGTTCGACGAACAATGCTGACGGATCGTCATGCAACCATTGGCGCTGCCAGTGGCCTGCTTCCGATCCCTTGTAGCCGGGGATGATCAATGTTGCAGGCATGTGTTTTTCCTCTTGGATTAAGCCTTGGGAGGGCGTTCAGTTTCGCAACTCGTATCTACTGCGAAACTGGTTCCAAGATAGAAGGCTGAATGTGCTATTTTAAGGAAAAGAAATTCAATTTACGACTGTTTACGAAAAAAACTACTCTGCCGCGCTAGTCTCTATTTTCGCTGTTTTTCGTTCCATCGGAGCAGAAACTGTGACTTTTCGAAAACCAGCACCACCACAAGGGACATCGCGAACGGGATAAGAAGATAGAGCAGGCGGAAGACGATCAGCGCTGCCAGCACGTCAGCCTGATTCATATCCGGTAAGCCGGTAAGGAAAACGAGTTCCAGAACACCGAGACCACCCGGAGCGTGCGAGATCAGGGCTGCCGAGAACGAGACCAGGAAAATGCCGAGAATAATGAGAAAACCGGGATTACCAGCCTCGGGCAGGGCGAAATAGATGATACCGGCGGCACCGATTAATTCCAGCGGGGCGACGATGAGTTGCTGCACAACGACCGACATGCGTGGATATTCAAGACGAAAGCTGCCGATCTGAAGCGGGCGCAGGCGTAGCCAGCTCCCGAAAATGTAAAGCAGCACGAATGCCAGCATCAAAAGTGCGATGACGATGGACACAGTTGGTGTCAGCTCATCGTTGAAGCGCATGAGAATATGCGGCTCCAATAAGAGAACGATGCTGGATGTTATGATGACACCGAGAATAAATGTGAAAGAACAGAACGCGATAAGAACAGCGATTTCGCTGCCTGGCATGCCTTGTGAGGAATACGCTCTGTAGCGCACGACCGCACCAGATACGACCGAGGCACCGATATTGTGCGACAAAGCGTAGGTGGTGAAGGAGCAAAGCGCGATAAACAGCCAGGAAATTTTGCGTCTGAGATGCAAGAGTGCGATACGATCATAACCTGCAAGTGAACTGTAGGCCAGAAGTGCTGAAGCTGCCGCCAGTGCCCAATGATGGGCGCGAATAGCATAAAGACTGTCCAAAACATCGTCGAGCGAGATGCTGCGAAGTTCGCGATAGAGAAGCCAAGCCGAAATGCCGACTGCGCAAATACCCACGACCGGCCAGATGTAATCCTTTGCTTTCATCAACCAGTCACCGTGCCTTCATGCTTCATATCGTCCCCTTTTCTGCCCACGATATCTGTCGATCCGTTTTCCGATAGTAATCCCAGTGTGTTGGTCTGAGATTCCGCTACTTCGAAAACGGTTTCAGTGTTTTTCTTTATGATCTCAATTCCAATTGCTTTTGCCATTGCGGCTGCAATTTCTTCTTCACCCAAAATGACAAAATTTGCGCCAAGATCTTGCAAATATTGTGCTTCTGCCTTCGAACAGGCACGTGCGATAATGCTGATTTCTGGATTAGCAGCTCTTGCCAATGCTGTCGCCCGTCCAGCCTCGAAGGCATTGGGTATTGCTATGACCAAATTTCGAGCCGAGGCGGGATTGGCCGCTTTCAGTATTTCTGAATCTGAAGCGTTGCCAGCAATGGCTTCAATGCCTTTTTCTTTCAGCGAAATGCTGATCTTCGGCGAATCTTCAATGACAAGAAAAGGCGTGTTTTCTACCCGCAAGCCTGCTGCGATCCTTGCACCGATCTGGCCGTAGCCAACGACAATCGTATGTCCGGTTAGCAACGTTTGTGGCAAAGGTTCAGGTTCGGAAATGCTGAGTTCGATGCCAGTGTTTTCACCGGCAGACGTTTCGCTTTTGCTTCGCTTTTCGATCCATGGGCGCATTCGTTCCGCGGCAATGAACATAACCGGATTGAGGAAGATCGAAAGGATTGCGCCAGCGAGAATGAGGTCGCGTCCCGCTGGTGGGAGAAGGTTAAGACTGACGCCCAACCCCGCCAGAATGAACGAGAACTCACCAATTTGCGCAAGGCTTGCCGAAATGGTGAGTGCCGTGCTGACCGGGCGGCGGAAAGCGCGGACGATGAAGAACGCCGCGACCGACTTGCCGATGAGAATGATGGCAAGCGTTCCGAGCAGGGGGAGCGGATCGCGAAGCAGGCTCATCGGGTCGAACAGCATGCCGACCGAGATGAAGAACAGAACCGCGAAAGCATCGCGCAAGGGAAGGGATTCTTCTGCGGCCCGATGGCTGAGTTCGGATTCACTCATCACCATGCCGGCGAAGAATGCCCCCAGCGCGAAGGAAACGCCAAACAGATGCGCCGCACCGAAAGCGACGCCCAGTGCAATGGCCAGCACGCCCAGACGGAACAATTCGCGCGACCCGGTTTGAGCCACGACATTCAGAAGCCACGGTATGACCTTGCGACCGACGATGAGCATCAGGGCGACGAATAGAACAACCTTGGCAATGGTGAGAAGGATGATGCCGCCAATTCCAAGGCCGAGCCATGAAACGATGGGATCGCTTGCTGCCGTGCCTTCCGCACGGCCTGTTACACTGGCGACTGCCGGAAGCAGCACCAGTGCCATAACCATTGCGAGATCTTCGACGATTAGCCAGCCGACCGCAATGCGTCCGCGCTCCGTATCGATGAGGCGGCGCTCTTGCATGGCGCGCAGCAGGACGACCGTACTGGCCGTAGAAAGAGCCAGGCCGAAAACCAGCCCTGCTTGTACATCCCAACCGAGGGCGAGGCCAAGGCCGGTGCCAAGTGCTGCGGCGGCTGCGATCTGCGCAAGCGCGCCGGGAACCGCGATGGCTTTGACGGAAAGAAGATCCTTGAGGGAAAAATGCAGGCCCACGCCGAACATCAGCAGGATGACGCCAATTTCGGCAAGCTGAAGAATGAGATCCTGATCTGCAACGAAACCGGGTGTGTGCGGACCGGCAATGACACCGGCGAGAAGATAGCCGACGAGAGGAGAAATTTTCAGACGGGTGGCTATCGCACCGAAGATGAAGGCCAAACATAACCCGATGACGATTGTCGCAATCAAAGGCGTGTCATGGGGCATCAGGTGCCTTCCCCCTCTGGCTTTTCAATTTTGTAAATGGGAGCCGGGCAAGGCCTGAACCTTGCCCGGCAGATGGCTTATTTCTGCGCTGCGGCGCTGTCTTCGATCGCCTGGTGGACTTCCTTGCGATGCTGCCACCAGTTGCCTAGCAGAAGCAGGATCGGAGCAGCGATGAAGATCGACGACGACGTTGCGATAACAATACCGAACAGCATAGGCACGGCAAAATTGTGAACCGCGCTGCCGCCCCATACAGCCATTGGGAGCATACACAGGAACGTTGTCATCGATGTATAGATACAGCGGACGAGCACCTGATTGATACTCATATCGATGATCTCGCGCAGTGGCTTGGATTTATAAAGACGCATGTTTTCACGCATGCGGTCATAAACCACGACCTTGTCGTTTACCGAATAACCGATAGCTGTCAGAAGTGCTGCTATGGCCGTCAGGTTGAAGTCGAGTTGGAACAGAGCAAAAAAGCCAACCATCTTCGTGGTGTCCAGGATAAGCGTGATGATCGCGCCCATCGCAAAGAACCATTCGAAGCGCCACCAGAGATAGATGAGCATGCCAAGTGCGGACAGAATGACGGCAATGAAGCCTGAGCGCGCCAGTTCACCAGAGACCTTCGGGCCCACGACTTCTGTACGCTCGATTTTCACACCGGGGTCGAGTTCGGTAACAGCTTGCCGCATCTTGTTGACGGCAACCGTCTGCGCTTCCTCGCCACCGTCCTGACGCTGAACGCGGATCAGAACATCGTTCGGGCTACCGGCAGACTGAAGTGCTACTTCACCAAGTCCCAGCGCGCCGAGTTTTTCGCGCAGTTGTGCCAGATCGGCTGGTTGTGACGTGACGATTTCCGCCTGGATACCGCCCTTGAAGTCGATGCCGTAATTCAGCCCTGGCTTGAAGAACAGGCCAATTGACAGGATAGACAGCACGATCGAGACGCCAATACCGACGAAACGGGCGTTCATGAAGCTGATATTCGTCTTTTCTGGCACGAATTTCAGGAACGGTTCGATGACGAGCACCTTCAGCTTACGCTTGCGAACGTACCAGGCCATGACCATGCGAACCAGCGTCACATCCGTGAACATGGAGATAGCGATACCGAGCATCATGGTGATCGCAAAGCCACGAACCGGACCTGTGCCGAAGGTGAACAGCAGTAAGGTCGAGATCAGCGATGTGACATTCGCGTCCACAATGGTGGCGAAGGCGCTATGGAAGCCTTTATCCAGCGCGGCCATGGCCCCGAGGCCCCGTCGCGTTTCCTCACGAATACGTTCGTTGATGAGAATATTGGCGTCAACCGCGATACCAATACCGAGAATGATACCGGCGATGCCAGGCAATGTCAGCGTTGCGCCGATAAGGCTCAAGGCGGAGAAGGTGAGCAATGTGTGGAGCAACAGTGCTACGTTGGCAATGGTACCCCATACACCGTAAAGAAGCTGGATGAATACCGCGACCAGCACGAACCCGACGATACCCGTGATCAAGCCCATTTTGATGGCGTCACCGCCGAGGTCCGGACCAACCGTCCGTTCTTCTATAACGGTCAGTGGTGCGGGCAAGGCGCCAGCGCGCAGAAGCGCGGAGAGAACAACCGTGTCCTGAACCGTAAAGCTGCCGGAAATCTGGCCCGAGCCGCCCGTAATGGGTTCACGGATGACCGGCGCACTCAGCACCTTGCCGTCGAGTACGATTGCGAATGGACGATTGACGTTCTTCGTCGTGATGTCGGCGAACTGGCGTGCGCCGAGACTATCGAAACGGAAAGACACGATAGGCTCATTGGTGCGCTGGTCAAAACCTGCACGCGCATCGGTGAGGCGTTCGCCGGACAAGGCGATCTGATCCTCGATCGGGTATTTGATGTTCGGATCCTTGGAATCCGGCATGATGGTCACGCCTGGAGGGGGTGGATCGTTCGGATTGGCGTCCGCGACCATATGAAAACTCATTTTGGCCGTGCTTCCGAGGAGCTGACGAAGCTGCGCGGGGTCCTGAAGGCCGGGGAGCTGAACGACGATACGATCTGAGCCTACACGCTGAATGGAAGGCTCAGCGACACCGACTTGATCGACGCGCTGACGGATGATTTCAAGGCTCTGTTGGAGAGCGGCATCAAGACGGTAGTTGAAGCCTGCCTCTGTCAGAGTGAGACGTACCTGGTTGTCATTCGATGCAACGTCTATGTCATTGATCGCCGTGCCGAAACCGCTGGTGTTGACCTGTGAGATCAAGGTGCGTAGTGCAGTTTCTGCCTTGGAACGCTGGTCGGCATCAGGGATGGTCACGACAACGGCGTCGCCGACAGCGCGGATTGACTGCGGCTGGATACGCTCGGCGCGCAGCTTGCTGCGGGCATCATCAAGCAGAGAGCGTAAACGGTCTTTTTTCAGGCTCGCTGCATCGACTTCAAGCACAAGATACGAGCCGCCGCGCAGATCAAGGCCGAGCGTGACCTGACGCTTCGGGAACCAAGACGGCATCGCCTCCAGTTGCTTTTGAGTAAAAAAGTTGGGCAAGGCAATAATCACACCGATCGCAACGATCAGGCTATAAAGCACAACCACCCATTTCGAAGTACGCATGGATTAAGGTTCCGGTTGGGATGCCAATTCCCACTCATCAAGTGGCGTTGTAGGCATTGTTTGTAATGACGTTAGGATTCGTAAGGGCCATTCTTCAAGAATGGCGCATTATGCGCCTTTCGGAGGCGCACGGGCAGAGCCAAAATGTCTCTGCAAAACTGTAAGCTTTTGGAAATCCTGTGCCGCGTTGGCTGTTTTCGACTTTGGAAAAACAACAGCTGCCGCCGTAACGGGCAGCGCTGCTCCGGTGCCATCAAGATAAACCGTTTTGATCTTTGCTGCGATAGCTTCGATCAAAATCGCCCGCATGGGCTGGGGTGACGGAGTGGACTGCTGGCGAACAGGTGTTGCTCGGCTGCTTTCGACCTGTCTTGCCGCGATGCCGCCAGAGTGGGCGCGAGCAACATCTTGGTCGGAGGTCGAAAAATCTACGGCAAACAGAAAGGCAGTGAACGACAGAACGCACGTAACGAACAGCATGAAACCATGCCGCTTGTGCTGTTCCGTGTTTTTCATGCCCTTCATCAAATCGCCAAGACTTTCTTTAGAGTCTATCTGTGGAGTTGAGTCAGCTTTTCACACTCACTGCGAATCCTCATTAATCATTTGTGTTCGCACGAACAAGGAAATACTGGCATTAAGGCCCGTCTTATACGTTATGGATCCGCTTCCCGAGTATTATGAAATCTTGTAAGGAGCTGCGCCTTGCATCCGTTTTAGGGCGCTTTATGTTGAAACCATGTCTCATTTAACGGCAGAATTGAATTGGCATATTCATCGACGTTTCGTGTTCTTGCATTTTCTCTTCTGATCAGCTGCCTTTTACCGGGCGGCATTGTGTCTGGCATTGCGCAGGACAACAAACAAACGACACCGCCGGCGGCACAAATGGCGCCGTCCACAGTGGCGCAAAACGACTTAGCTCAGCAAGAGCCCGCTGCCCCCGGTCAGCAACAAGCTCCGGTGCCCGTTTCCGGTGTCGTTCAACAGCAAAAGCCGATTATCAACGATCTAAAGCAGCAAACGAAGCGGATAAGCGACCAGCTTCCGAAAGCGGCTTCAAATGATGAAACACTGGCCAACCTCAAGCTTCAGCTCGATTCGCTTTCGAAGAAGCTTCTGGAAGCAGGCGTATCATTTCGTCCGCGTCTCGGTGAAATCAATACGCGGCTGGAACAGCTGGGCCCAGCACCTTCAGGCGACCAGCCGCCGGAACCAGCAATTGTCAGCGAAGAACGCGCTCGTCTGACCGCTGAGAAAGCAGAAATAAATGCCGTCGTGGGCGAGACCGAAGATACATCGCTTTCCGTCAATCAGATGTCCGCGAAGATCGGTGACATGCGCCGCGATCTTTTTGCAAGAACACTTTCTCAGCGTGTAAACATCGACACCACGCTCGGCACGGAGGTCGCATCAGCTGCCAGTAATCAGATGGTTTCGCTCTGGCGCATTGTTCAGTCCTGGTGGCGTTTTGTAAGCACGTTTAAGCTCAAGTCGTTTCTTGCCGCCGCCTTCTTCGCTTTTGCGGCTGCGCTGATTATCCAGTTGGGTGCAAGACGTCTTCTCGGAACGCTCTATCAGCGCGATCCAACGGTGGAGTCCCCATCCTATCTAAGTCGTCTTTCGGTAGCGTTCTGGTCTACGGTGATACCGTCGGCAGCTGTTGGCGTTTTTCTGGCGACAACTTATTTTTTCATGAACTATTTCAATGTCTTGAGAACAGACATTGCAACCTTGTTCCAATCGCTGTTTTTGGTGCTCGGGCTTGTCTTTTTCATTCATAGACTGGCGTCCGCGTGTATCAGTTCGGATATGCCACAGTGGCGACTGGTTCCGATTGCACCGCGCCCGGGACGCGTATTGGGCTGGCTGATAACAGGTACCGCGTTGACCAGTGGTCTCGATTCCTTCTTCGGAAAGGTCAATCAGATTTTATCGTCGCCACTGTCGCTGACTATGGCCAAAAGCTTGCTCGCCACGGTGATGGTGGGCGTTCTCATTCTTGCGATTGCATTTCTAAAGCCGGTTGAACGTGAAAAGGATGGTGCCATCCGGTCATGGTCGCGTGCATTCAGAACATTCTTGATCATACTGGGTCTTCTGCCCGTTCTGGCTGCAGTTTTCGGCTATATTGGTTTGGCACGTTTCATATCGCAGCAAATTGTCGTCACAGGTGCATTCCTCGTTACCATGTATATGGGCTTCCTGACGGCGCGCGCGATTTCCGAGGAGCAGGCTTTCGCATCCAGCCAGATTGGCAAGGCAATGCGGGACCGTTTTCATTTCGACGACGCAACTCTTGACCAACTGGGTCTTGTGGCAGGGATTCTGATCAATCTCGTCGTCGCGTTAATCGGTATTCCACTTGTTCTAATGCAGCTTGGCTTCCAGTGGGCTGAACTAAAAAGCACTTTCTATCAGCTGATGACCGGCTTCCAGATCGGCAATATTTCGATCTCGCTCATGGGACTGCTGACCGGTGTGCTGCTGTTCGTGATTGGCTATTTGCTGACACGCTGGTTCCAGAACTGGCTCGACAATAGCGTCATGGCGCGTGGTCGTGTCGATTCCGGCGTGCGCAATTCGATCCGCACGGTCATAGGCTATGTGGGGCTTTGTCTTGCCGCCTTGGTGGGTATATCAGCGGCCGGGTTCAATATGTCGAACCTCGCCCTTATTGCCGGTGGTCTGTCTCTCGGTATCGGTTTTGGTCTCCAGAATATTGTCCAGAATTTTGTTTCCGGCCTTATTCTCCTTGCCGAACGTCCGTTCAAGGTTGGTGACTGGGTTGAAGCTGGCACAGTCAGCGGTATCGTCAAGAAGATCAGCGTACGCGCGACGGAAGTGGAAACCTTCCAGAAGCAGTCTATCATCGTGCCGAATTCAACG
The DNA here is from genome assembly GCF_041929965.1 of Brucella oryzae. Taxonomy (NCBI): domain Bacteria; kingdom Pseudomonadati; phylum Pseudomonadota; class Alphaproteobacteria; order Hyphomicrobiales; family Brucellaceae; genus Brucella; species Brucella oryzae. Next base: position 198,441 of record NZ_JBHEEO010000006.1, read on the forward strand.
CTTATCAACGGTAATGTCGGCAACTGGACGCATCGCAACAAGCTCGGGCGCATCGATATCAATGTGCAGGCCTCCTATACGGAGGAGCCGCGGCGGGTTCACGCGCTGCTTCTCGAAATCGTTCGTGGTCATCCGTCGATCTTGAAGAATCCGGAGCCATTTGTCGCGTTTCAAAGCATGAATGATTCACTGATGATTTTTGATATCTACGCCTATGTGGCCGACGTCACATCGACGGGTGGTATCAAAAATGAGTTACGATTCCAGATTGTCGAGCGCTTCCACGAGGAAGGGTTGCATCTGTCTTCGACCAGGACCGATCTGATGCTCAGCGTGCCTGAAATTGAAAAGCTCTCCGGCTTGATGCAGAAGGAAAAGGAGCTTTCTCCCGGTGCCAAGAAGAAAAAGGCGAACGTGGAAAAGCCGGAAATTAAAGAGGATGAAGACGATCGGGCTTGATGAACATTTCGTTCAGTTGCAGTTCAGTTTTGTCCGCTTATAAAGAGGATGACAGAGGGCAATAGGCTCACGCAACATCGGACATATCGCGGCGGGAGCGATGGAAAGGTCGGGACGGTATGAACAGAAATCAGGTCAACAGCTTGGGTAAGCTTGTTTTCGGTGTAGTAGTCGGTTTTTCAGCCTCAGTTGGCGGCGCTCTTGCTGCTCAGATTTCCAACAATGATAGCGGACCTCAGACGATTGTGGTCACGGAAGGTGCTTCCAAGCGCGAAATGATCGTCGCGCCTGGTGAAACTGTCGAATTCTGCGCCTCGGGCTGTTTCGTAACCTTTCCAAATGGAGATCGCGAAGCCCTGACTGGCGACGAAACAATTACGCTTAGCGGGGGCAAGGCTACGTTGAAATAGGCTTTCCATTTCAGGAGGCCAAAAAAGCCGAGGTATTGCCTCGGCTTTTTAATGACGTTTCCTAACTGCGAGGCTTCAGGTTTTCCGGGTCGTAGAGAGGCTTGTATCCGATGGATAGCACCTCAACCGGATAAGTCTCGCCGAAATATTCTACGTTCAGTTTACAACCTTCCTGACAGTAAGCCCACGGTAGATAAGCGAGAGCGATGTTCTTGCCGATTGTTGGACCATATGCGACTGAGGTTGTAAAAGATCGGCGGCCAAGCTCGTCTATGAGTGTTTCTCCGGTTTGTGGATCCAGTACGGGCATGATACCGACCGGATAGCGAGCGACGCCCTTCGAATCGACATTATCGGTCATGACCAGTGTGCAGAGCATGGCGGGCTGATGTTCGCGGGCGCGATATTCGACATGCTTTGCCTTGCCGCGGAAATCGGCTTCCTTGACCTTCGGACGCGCCAGGTCGGCTTCGATGAGATTATACTCCGTCAGCAGATCAGCATTCTGAAGCCGCAGACTCTTTTCCATGCGACGGGTATTGGCATAGGTTTCGACACCAACAGCAATCGTGCCAGTGGAGCGCAGCGCATCCCATACGGCGAGGCCGTCTTCATAGCGCATGTGCAATTCCCAACCCTGTTCGCCGACATAGGAAATACGGAAAGCGGTCACGTCCTTGCCCGCAATCCTGATTGGCTTGATCGCAGCAAAGGGGAAGTTCTCGGCATCAAGCCCTCCCGGGTTCTCGACAACCTTCTTGAGGTTTTCGCGGGCATTCGGCCCCCATATGCCAATAGTGACATATTTCTCCGTCACATCAGTGATGGTGACGTCAAAACCCTTATCTTCAGCCACGCGGCGCATATAATGGAAATCGCGCGGGCCTGCATCAGCGCCATTGATCATGCGGATGCAGTCAGCCATGCGGATTGCCGTAAAGTCTGCGCGCACCATACCTTCGTCGTCGAGGAAGTGGGTATAGATACCCTTGCCGATATTGGCATCGCCGCCAATCTTGGCCGCGCAAAGCCATTCCATCAGCTCGACATGATCAGGCCCTTCTATATCGTACATGGCAAAATGCGAGAGATTGATGATGCCGCAATTTTCGGTCAGCTCGAGATGTTCGGCATTGGAAACACGCCAGAAATGGCGATTGTCCCATTCATTTTCACGCACCGGAACGCGGTCGCCGTATTTTTCCAGCAGATGCTCATTGGCGGCATAGCCATGTGCGCGCTCCCAGCCGCCGAGTTCCATGAAATAGCCGCCAAGCTCCACTTCACGCTCATAGAAGGGCGAACGGCGGATATTGCGTCCCTTGGAGAAGGGCTCACGAGGATGCACTGCCGGGTTATAAACCTTCATTGCCGTTTCGGTGCAGCGATCCCAGATGAACTGCTCGGTCATCTGGTGGGGATAGAAACGGGAATAGTCGATGGCGTGATGGTCGATGGATGTGCGCCCATCGGTCATCCAGTCGGCGATGAGCTTGCCCATGCCGGGACCATCCTTGACCCAGATTGCGACTGCGTACCAGAGACCGCGCACCTTCTGGCTTTCGCCCATGGAAGGGCCGCCATCGGTGGTGACTTGCAGGAAGCCGTTGAAGGAATGGCTTTCATTATAGCCAAGCTCGCCGAGGATCGGGGTCAGTTCGATGGCGCGTTCGAGCGGTTCCAGAACCTGTTCCATATCGAGGTCGCGCTGGGATGGTGAAAGCCGCGCTTCGTGCTTTTCCAGAAGATCGCGCGGGTGGCAGAGGCGCGGATTGGTCTCTTCGTAATAGCCCCATTCGATCTGGCCGCCTTCGGCGGTCTTCGGGTCGCCCGTGTCGCGCATATAGGCGGAATTGCCCTGATCGCGCATGAGCGGCCAGCCGATTTCCTTGCCGGTGCCTTCGAATTCATTATAGGGACCGAAGAATGTCAGCGGATGGTCAATCGGCATGACAGGCAGGTCTTCACCGACCATCTCGGCAATCAAGCGCCCCCAGAGGCCAGCGCAGACCACGACATAATCCGCTTCTATGGTGCCGCGATGGGTGACGACGCCCTTGATGCGGCCGTTTTCGACCAGCAGCGACTGGGCTGGCGTATTGGCAAAGCTTTGCAATTTGCCAGCCGCTTCCGCCTGATCGATCAGCTTGCCGGCGACCGTCTGCGAACGCGGGATGACCAGACCGGCATCCGGGTCCCATAGGCCGCCCTGAACCATGCTTTCTTCGATGAGCGGAAATTTTTCCTTGATCTCTGCCGGTTCCATCAGGCGGGCACGGGTGCCGAACGCTTTGCCCGATGCGATCTTGCGCTTGATTTCATTCATGCGGGCATCGTCACCGACACGCGCCACCTCGATACCGCCGACGCGGGCGTAATGGCCCATCTTTTCATAGAAATCGATAGAATAGAGTGTGGTCCAGCACGACAGAAAGTCATGACTTGTCGCATAGCAGAAATCTGATGCATGCGCGGTCGAGCCGATATCGGTCGGAATTCCGGATTTATCGATGCCGACGATATCGTCCCAGCCGCGTTCAATCAGATGATGTGCGACCGAAGCGCCGACGATGCCGCCGAGCCCGACAATCACGACTTTCGCCTTTTTAGGAAACTCTGCCATTTTATGCGACCCTAGTTAGTATTTGACAAAACCATAATCGTTGGTCGGTCGCGACATTTGCCTTTATACGACATATTCGCCGTCTGACACGACTGCGTCCATCGCCGGCCACAATCACGGTTTTTCGCAATCGAGCTGTTCTGCGAGCGATATGGCGGAACGTATCGCACCTGATTTTAAACTGATTCCGAAAGACGCGTTACGGTTCTGATTTTCTTATTCTTTTACACGCGGGCCAGGCACGCTTCATGCAGCGGATCTTTGTGTTCGCAAACTGATTCAGCCTATGCTGCGATGAGCATTTTGCGATCGGCGCGTTCCTGCTGCGGTGAGCGCCCGTAGAGTTCACGGTAGCATTTGGAAAAATGCGACGCGGAAACGAAGCCGCAGGCAACGGCGACTTCGACTACAGGCATGGACGACTGCAAAAGCAGGTGGCGTGCGCGGTCGAGGCGGATTTCCAGATAATAGCGGGCCGGAGAGCGTCCCATTTCCTGCCGGAACAGGCGTTCGACCTGACGGCGCGACAGGCCGATCGTATGGGCGACATTGATCAGTGCCTGCGGCTCTGAAAGATTGGCTTCCATCATTTCGATGATGGTTAGGACCTTGGAGTTCTGGATGCCGAGGCGTGCGCGCAGTGGTAGACGCTGCCTGTCCTGCGGGCTGCGAACACGGTCGGTCAGCGCCTGTTCACAGATCTTGTTGACCAGATTGGCGTCGAAATCATCCCCGATCAACTTCAGCATCATATCGAGAGAGGCTGTTCCGCCGGCACAGGTGTAAAGGTTGCCATCGACCTCAAAGAGATCGGCATAGACCTCGGCCTTCGGGAATGCCTCAGAGAAACCCGGAAGATTTTCCCAGTGAATTGCGCAGCGTTTTCCAGACAAAAGCCCGGCTGCGGCTAGTATATGGGCCCCCGTGCACAACCCTCCAACTGCCACGCCGCGATTATATTCTTCGCGCAGCCATGCGAATACGGATTTGTTTCTAAATTCCTCTACGTAAACGCCGGAACAGACGAATACCATCGAGGGGCGTTGTTCGCGCTGTAGAAAACGTCGCTCGTCTTCCAGCGATGCATTGACTGCACATTCCACACCATTGGATGCGGTCACCGGCTTTCCGTCTACCGATGTCAATCGCCATCGATAGGCGTCATAACCCAGCATCCGATTTGCGATGCGCAATGGCTCGATGGCCGTTGCGAACGCAATCATCGAAAAGTTTGGAACAAGGAAAAAGACAATAGACCGCTTAACCGATGAAGCCTGGATCATGCCCGATCGTTCCCATTCTCGAAGGCCCTGGCCGCGGTTCCCGACGCAGCTGAACCTTGTGTCTCCGTCACGACTCCGGGTCGTTTTGGCCCGGTGTTTCCCGGTCGTTTTCAGGCCGGTGATCTTGCGGCGTCAACCCGGATTCGTCGGGGGAAGGTGATGGCGCAAACAAGATAGTGTTCTATTGAGACACAGAACGGGTAGGTTGCAAAGTGCGGCTAAATGCCTGCCGCGAAAAGGTATTTTAATGTCGGGAAATTGAGGGCGGATCGCATGATCGCCCTCAATCGACGTCAGTTCTTGCGTTTAAATTCTGTCGTATTTCTGTGAATGTCCGGCAGGTGATCATCCACGTTCGGCCAGCCTATATCGTGCAATATGTGCTCAGGCAGTGCTTCGAGTACACGACGGCTACGCCTCACGCGACGTCCGTAAGACCAGATTTTCACCTGCTTCTGCACTTTGGCGTAAAATTCCAGCAACCATGATGGTGCGTTCGCAACGGGTTGTGTTGTCGATGTGAACCGCACGATTGCTGCCCGGCCGTTGGGAGCGGATTGGCACTGAACGGTCATTTTTCTCTCTCCTCATTCAGAAAGTATCGGTTGATACGCTCGCTGCAGCTCTGCTTGTTCGTGTCTTGAATGTGCATTCGACTTGACGTTCAATCAAACGAAATATAGAAAGGCTTAAGATCAGAAAATTTGAACAGCGTACTGAAAACGGAGTCCGTAATGACAGCGCCCGTTCAACATCCCCTTCCAATGCTCGATATCGATGTGCTGCGTACATTCGTGGCGATTGCCGATACGGGAAGTTTTTCCTCTGCGGCGAATGCGGTGTTCCGCACGCCGTCTGCGGTTTCGATGCAGATCAAGAAGCTGGAAGAACAGATTGGTGTCGCAGTTTTCGATCGGGATGCCCGCTCGGTCACGCTGACGAGCGATGGCGAGATTCTGCTCGGATATGCACGTCGTCTTCTGGCTCTCAATCGTGAAGCGGTCTCGAAGTTTGTCGCGCCAACGGTGACTGGCGTAGTCAGATTGGGTTCGCCGGATGATATCGGTGAATGTGTGCTGCCGCTGGTGTTGAAGCGTTTTGCTGAAAGCCATCCCGGCGTAACGGTCGATGTGGTGATCGACCAGAGCAGCAACCTGCGCAAGCGGCTCGACGAACGTCGGCTGGATGTGACGCTGATCAATGTATCTCATACGATATTGAACAAAGGTGATGTGGAAGTTCTGCTGGACGAGGAGCTGGTTTGGGCTGGTGCCAAGTGCGGCACGGCTTATCGCCGGGAGCCTCTGCCGCTCTCTATTTGGGAAGAGGGGTGCGCCTGGCGCGGCAGTGCGCTGGAAGCGCTTGAAAGCAGTGGCCGTCCTTACCGCATTGCCTATATGAGTTCGCATTCAACAGGACAACGGGCTGCGATCATGGCCGATCTCGCGATTGCACCGTTCGGTAAAACCCTGTTGAGTGACGGGATTGTTGCCCTGGGGCCGGAGCATGGTCTGCCTGCTCTGGGTCGTTATCAGCTTGGCATGGTTGTGAAGCCCGAAGCCGGACCGCATATTCAGGTTGTTGCCGACCATCTGCGGAATGTTTTCGAAGGCTACCGCCGTTCCGGTCGCTTCGAGACGTTTCGCTCCTGCTGACGGTTGATCACAGTTTATTGGGATAGGAACTAATACATTCTCTTGCCAGTAAAAAACGCCGCGCTAGATTTCCTTTGTGACAGCCGAGTGAATCGGCTTCACCACCAGATGCCGGGCAGGGGCTTCGTGTGTGGCGGGAGGCATAACTGGTTCGAATAGACTTGGAACTCTATGCATCTGCTCCTTCAAAAGAGCAGAAAAGCGCATTCCATTGGAGAGACCGTCATGAAGCTGACCCGACTTGTCCCTGTTGCTATCGTTCTTTGCGCATTTACGCTTGCGTCCTGTGCAAATACTGTTCGCGGCGTTGGTCGCGACGTGAAGGGCACCGCCCATGCGGTTCAGGAAACAGTAGAGTAAAGAGAACGACTGGCCCGGGTTTCCCGGGCCTTTTCTTTATGGAACCAGAAAATAGCTGACTGTTATGTGCTTGTCTGGTCGGGTTTTGTATTGAATATCAGTGGTGGCGATGCCTTTTGGGGGCACGGCTATGTTTGCATTTTGCAACAGCGCTGCAATGCGGTCATTCGGTACAGCACCACCAAACCACATGACGAGTACGGGTGGTGTCAAATGGGCTCCGGCGTCCGGCGTTTCAGGATGCACCACACGCAAGGACGAGTCAAACAATCTGAAATTGCCCGGTATCTGGGCATTATCCGTCAGGATCGTCTTGAACGGGCCTTTGGCCTGCACTTCTTCGTAAAGGTGCCGGTAGTCGAGTTGTCCATAGGGCGGCGAACTGGAACCGTAGGTCAGATAATAGCTCAGGACCGGCGGAACGATTAGTGCAACGACCGCGCTGACGACGGCATAGTCGATCAACGCCCTGTTTCCGATCCGATAACGCCCCATAAAGCTGGCAATCAGTGCCGGAGTGAGAAACAGGACCGGCTGCAGCCAACGATCTTTTACGTTATTCGCACCAGTAGCAACAACTCCGACTAGAACGATAACCAGTCCCATAAGAATCAGGAGGCGTATGAACTTCTCGCCGACAGTGAGTGGAGTGGAGGGTGCCGTTCTTTTCTTCCAGTGAATGAGCGCGATAATGCCCGCGATTGCCAGTGCAAGGATGGAGAATAAAAATGCCGCTTCGACGAGGCTCTCGACACCCATCAGCCGGTCGAAGAGAACGTTACCCGAGGCGCCGATTTCAAATTTGTTCGCACGCGCTAAGACGCTGGATTTGTGCGCTAGCATCCAGAATGCTGTTGGTCCGAAGCAGATCGCAAATGCCAGGACTGTGACGATGCTCAGTTTGGAGAGCAGTATCCTGCGGTACTCGGGAATCAAAAGCCCCGTCACAATCAACATGATCAGGAAGAATGATGCGTTAAACTTTCCAAGGAGTGCGGCAGCCATGGCGACGCCAAGTGCGGCGGCAGAGCCTGTATGGCGCGCGCGCATATGCCAGGCAAAGGCGAGAAAGGCCCAGCCGCAACCCGCTGTCCCCGCAACCGAATGCGTCAGTGCGCGTTGCGATTCCCATCCGATTTGCGGAATCAGGAACAGTCCGAGCATGCTGGCCGAGGCAACAATACGCGAGAAGCCGAGCAGTCTCATGGCACCGTAAACGCTCAGGAAAAGGCTTGCGAGAATGCTGAACTTGACGATCTGGAGCGTGAGCATTGATGTGCCTAATACTGACGCTACCAGATTGGTAATCCATGTATAAAGAGGGGGTTGCGATCCGCCATACCCCCAGTCCAGATAACCGATATTGGCGAGTTGTTCGGCGTCATCGAGGCCGGCGCCGTTGGAAACGACGGTGACAAGAATAGTCTGGAACGCGAAATAGCACAGCACGAAAACTACAGCCAAAGGCAGGCCGAAAAGCCTCCTGTCGGCAGTGGAAACAGCGGTGGCTGATCGTTGTGCGGTCAAACTCATTGCCCTGATTTAAAAATTACCTGCATAGCAGGCTATATTAGAAGCGCTTTGCATTTCACAGGATTATGTCCAGATTTCAATCGGACAGCTCTGAAAGCTCTGTAACAAAGGCGTGTAATTGTGCAATTTTGCAGGATGAAGAGCAACGGGCCAGATTCAGGCAACTATTCGTAGGCCTAAATGGCAAAAACCGCGCTGCCAGAGGTGCACGGTTTTGCCAATTACGCATGGCATCTCCGCCGAACAATACACTGGCGGGATATACTGAGCTCCGGTACGCAGTACCAGATCCGGAGCGTCGAGCTGGGGTAAACCCGTCTCGTGCTCCTTTCTAGCCCAACATCGTTACCGTACGGTTATCAGAGACTTAAGCAAATCTAAACAATGCAAATTTTTTGCATTGGCAATTGTTTATTTTGCCCCGGATTTGGCGCGCAGGTAGTTGATGATGCCTGAAAAATCTTCGCCGCCATGACCTTCACCGTCAAAAAGACTATAAAGTTCCTGTGCATGTGCACCAAGCGGTGTTTCCGCGCCAGCGCTTTGGGCAGCCTCCTGTGAAAGTTTGAGGTCCTTCAGCATCAAAGCTGCCGCAAAGCCGGGTTTATAGTCGCGGTTTGCCGGGGATGTCGGAACAGGACCCGGGACCGGGCAATAGGTCGTCAGCGACCAGCATTGTCCCGATGATGTTGACGCCACATCGAAGAGTGCCTGATGGGACAGGCCCAGTTTTTCAGCCAGGACGAAGGCCTCGCTGACGCCGATCATCGATATGCCGAGAATCATATTGTTGCATATTTTTGCGGCTTGCCCTGCACCGTCGCCACCACAATGAACGATCTTTCCAGCCATCGGTTGCAGGATCGGCTCTCCGCGTTTGAACGCCTCGTCGCTGCCGCCAGCCATGAAAGTCAGCGTACCCGCCGAAGCGCCACCGGTGCCGCCGGAAACAGGCGCATCAATGGAAAGGTGTCCGTGGCTTGCGGCCAACTCATGTGCCTTGCGTGCCGAATCCACATCGATTGTGGAGCAGTCGATGAAAAGTGAGTCTTTTCGGGCTTTGGGCGCAATATCTTCATAGACGGAGAGAACGTGCTTTCCGGCTGGCAGCATGGTGATGACCACGTCGACGTCAGCGACTGCATCCTGCGCGCTCGAAGCTATCGAGAGGCCATTGGCCTTCGCCTCATCAAGATGTTGCGGCAAGAGGTCGAAGCCGCGGACGGTGTGACCGGCTTTCACGAGGTTGGCGGCCATCGGACCGCCCATATTGCCAAGGCCGATAAATGCTATTGTGGCCATAATGAATTCCTCCCTTGGCGGTTGTTAACTGGAAGTGCGTACATCTTATCCGAACGCCGTTTCACACTTTTCGGGATGCACTTTAAAATCAACGTCCGATCATCTGGCGCGCAATGATGACACGCATAATCTCGTTTGTACCCTCAAGAATCTGGTGCACGCGCAGATCGCGAACAAGCTTTTCGATCCCGTATTCATGCAGATATCCGTAGCCGCCGAAAAGCTGCAGTGCTTCGTTCGCCACATTGAAACCCGTATCGGTGACGAAGCGCTTGGCCATGGCGGACCATTTGCCCGCATCATGCGTTTTGCGGTCAAGCTTGCTGGCAGCAGTGTAAAGAAGCAGGCGTGACGCCGAGAGTTCGGTTTCCATGTCCGCCAGGCGGAATTGCAGTGCTTGAAAACGGTCAATAGTCTGGCCGAAGGCCTTGCGCTGACTGCAATAATCCAGTGACTTGTCGAGTGCTGATTGTGCGCCGCCGAGCGAGCAGGCGGCAATATTGAGCCGGCCGCCGTCAAGCCCTGCCATCGCTATGCGAAAGCCGGTGCCTTCTTCACCGAGAAGGTTTTCAACTGGAACGCGACAATTGTCGAAAACAACGGTTCTTGTCGGTTGTGCATTCCAGCCCATCTTGAATTCATTTGCGCCAAAAGAGAGGCCGGGTGCATCTTTTGGCACAACGATGGTGGAAATCCCCTTGGGACCGTCCTCGCCGGTACGCACCATAGTCACATAGACATCTGTGGCGCCTGCACCGGAAATGAACTGCTTGGAGCCGTTGAGAATATAATAGTCACCATCGCGTGTAGCGCGTGTTCTAAGCGCAGCCGCATCCGAACCTGATCCGGGCTCGGTCAGGCAGTAGCTGGCAAGCGATTCCATCGATGTAAGCTTCGGCAGCAAGCGTTGGCGCTGTTCGTTGTTGCCGAAAGTGTCGATCATCCATGCGGCCATGTTATGGATAGAGACAAAGGCCGAAAATGCGGGGCACGCGGTCGCCAGCGCTTCAAAAATAAGCACTGCATCCAGCCGCTTGAGTGCTGAGCCACCGACATCTTCATGTACATAGATGCCACCCATGCCGAGCGGACCGGTCTCTTGTAGTACATCGACCGGGAAATGTTTGTCACGATCCCATTGCAATGCATATGGGGCAATGCGATCACTGGCGAAGGCTCGCGCCATATCCTGAATGGCAAGCTGATCTTCATTCAGTTCGAACTGGTTCTGGTCGGCAGCATCCATGGTTTCCTCCCTGTAGCACCGCAGCTCTTCCCCCGGACTAGATCATAACGGTGGAGGGCTGCCAACGCTCCATTGGAATAATGTTGCTCACATTTGTAATAAACTGATGCGCATTTTTGCATAGACGTTCGTCGCGTGCGGTCCCGTTGCCAGCGAGTTCAGTTTAAGCTAGGCAGCAGTTTATGGCACGCGCAATCATGTTTCAGGGAACGGGTTCGGACGTCGGCAAAAGTGTTCTTGTTGCCGGATTATGCCGCGTCGCACGTAACCGTGGTCTCAATGTTCGCCCTTTCAAACCCCAAAACATGTCTAACAACGCGGCGGTTAGCGACGATGGCGGTGAAATCGGCAGAGCTCAGTGGTTGCAGGCACTGGCTTGTGGTGTACCGTCGTCTGTTCATATGAACCCGGTGCTTCTCAAGCCGCAGACTGACATGGGTAGTCAGGTCGTCGTACAGGGGCAGGTGCGGGGCGAAGCGCGTGGGCGCTATTATCAGGAGTTGAAACCGCAGCTCATGGCGGCTGTCATGGAATCCTTTGCCAGGATCAGCCAAGGCGCGGACCTTGTGCTTGTGGAAGGGGCGGGGTCGTCAGCTGAAATCAACCTGCGGGCTGGCGATATCGCCAATATGGGATTTGCCACGCAGGCCGATGTCCCGGTCGTTCTCGTTGGCGATATAGACAGGGGCGGCGTTATCGCTTCTCTCGTCGGCACGCACACTATTCTTTCCCAACAGGACCGCGCCATGGTTCGCGGATTTCTGATCAACAAGTTCCGGGGCGATATCTCGCTTTTTGATGACGGGCTGGCTGCCATTACCCAGTTTACCGGCTGGCGTTCTTTCGGCGTGGTTCCGTGGCTGAAAGCAGTATCGCGACTGCCAGCCGAGGATTCGGTTGTTCTTGAGCGTGCAGTACGCGGAAAAAAGAAGTCACTCGTGGTTGCGGTGCCTATGTTGCCGCGCATCGCCAATTTCGATGATCTTGATCCGCTAAAAACTGAATCGGATGTAGAAGTAGTCATGGTGCCGCCTGGATCGAGTATTCCCGGCGATGCGGGCCTTGTCATTCTGCCGGGAACAAAGTCTACGATAGCCGATATGCAGGCGGTTCGTGACAATGGCTGGGATCTGGAATTGTTTGCCCATGTGAAACGGGGCGGTTATGTGCTTGGTATCTGCGGTGGGTTCCAGATGCTTGGTCGCCACATCAGCGACCCGACCGGTATCGAGGGCCATGTGCGCGATATCGATGGGTTGGCGCTTCTCGATGTTGAAACGTTGATGGAACCTGAAAAAGTTGTCCGCAATGTGCAGGCGACCTCGATTCTCCATAATGTGCCGCTGGACGGATATGAAATTCATATCGGGCGCACGATCGGACAGGATATGGTGAGGCCATTTGCCCGTATTGGCGAGCATGATGATGGAGCGGTATCTCCAGATGGGCGGATCATGGGGACTTATCTTCATGGTGTTTTTAGTGCTGACGAGTTCCGTCGGAGATTTTTGCAGGGGCTTGGTGTGAGCGGTAGCCAGATGAGTTATCGTGCCAGTGTCGAGGCCGCGCTGGATGAACTGTCCGAGGAGCTGGAAGCCTGTCTCGATATCGATGCATTGTTTAATTTGAAATGAGGTAGTCAATCATCGGTCGCGATTGACGCCGATGGGGCGAAAGCCTAGTGTCAAAACCATGCAACAGGTCTTTGCCGGGACGAATCCCGGCGATACCAAAAAGGGAATGCGACGGACGGACCCAATCCGGGCGTCTTTATCGCAGCCGACCCCGCGACTGTAGAGCGGAGAGGGATGAAGCAAGCCGGGCAACCGGTAACCACTGGAAGCATTAAAGGCTTCTGGGAAGGTAGCTTCAATCCCCGCGACCCGTGAGCCAGGAGACCTGCCTGTTGCGTGAAGGCATAGAGCCTGAACCCCATGGGAGGTTTTTCCCTGCTGCCTGCACGGAGGTTGTCATGGCTGCACGTACTCAAGATTCTGTTTCCAGCACACTCGCAATGCCGCTTGCTGCCCGTCTGGGCACAGCTGTCGTTTCTCTGCTTCTCGGCGCGTTCCTGATTTACGGCGTAGGGCTTGCCCATTCCGATACGCTGCACGATTCAGCACACGATACGCGCCATTCTTATGGTTTTCCCTGCCACTGAGCAGCCTAACCTTTTTGAGAATTGAAGTTGAGCAAGGCTCGATGGCGGACGGCCATCGGCGCGAAATTGCTATTGAGGGACAGAAATGTTGATCCGTTATTTGTTGGCGACGCTTGCTGCCGGTCTTTTGGCCGGGCTGTTGATTACTCCAGCCATGTATTTGAAGACAGTACCGTTGATCCTGCAGGCCGAAACCTATGAAGATGCTGGCGGTGGTCACAGCCATGGCGAGGCGGAAGCCACGCCGCATGAACATGGTGCCACTGCCGCAGATGCTGAAGTAGAAGGAGCCGAACTGCCGTTCGGACGGTTGGGCAATACAATCCTTGCGAATCTCGTGGCAGGCGCGGGTTTTGCCTTGCTGCTCGGTGGCGTGGCCTTGCTTCTCGGGCGTCGCATTACGGCGCAGAACGGCATCTATTGGGGTGTTGCTGGCTTTTTTGCAGTCGCCTTTCTGCCCGCGTTGGGATTGTCACCGGAATTGCCGGCAATGCCGGCGGCCGATCTGGCCGAACGTCAGCTATGGTGGATTGCAACCGTGGTGCTGAGCGGTCTGGGGCTCTATCTCATCGTTTTACGCCAGGAAATCTGGGCGAAGATTCTTGGGCTAGTGCTGATTATGGCTCCGCATCTCTATGGTGCACCGCATCCGGAAGATATTTCGTCTCCCATTCCCGCGCTGCTTGCGTCGCAATATGCGGTCGCATCGCTGGCGACCAACCTGTTTATGTGGGCGGTGATCGGCCTCGCGCTCGGCTGGTTCATCCAGCACTATGCGTCGTCCGAGATTGAGGGTTGATGAAAATGGCTTCGCCGGGAAAATCGGTTCTGGTCCTTGGCGGAGCCCGTTCGGGCAAGTCATCCTATGCCGAGAAGATGGTCGTGTCCTCGGGGCTTCAGCCGCTCTATCTGGCAACAGGACGCGCCTTCGACAAGGAAATGGAAAGCCGCATAGCCATTCACCGCGACCGCCGTGGTTCAGAATGGCAGACGGTAGAGGAGCCGCTCGATCTCATTGGCGCACTAACATTGCATGTTGCTGCGGATCGGTTCGTGCTGGTTGATTGTTTGACCCTGTGGCTGACCAATCTGATGATGGCCGAGCGCGATATAGCAACTGAGACGGCAAGTCTTGTCGCTATGCTGCCGGACCTTGCCGGGTCTGTGGTTTTTGTTTCGAACGAAGTTGGACTTGGGATCGTGCCGGAAAATCGCATGGCACGGGAATTTCGCGATCATGCAGGCTTTCTGCACCAGGCAGTGGCCGCGGTTGCGGATGAAGTTTATTTCATGGCGGCAGGGCTGCCGCTCAAGATGAAGGGATAAATCGATGCAGGGACAGAAAATTCCCGCAACAGTCATCACCGGTTTTCTCGGATCGGGCAAAACGACGATGATCCGCAACCTGCTGGAAAACGCTGACGGAAAACGCATCGCGTTGATTATCAATGAGTTCGGTGATCTCGGTGTCGATGGCGGTATTCTGAAAGGTTGCGGTATCGAAGCATGCCGTGAAGAAGATGTGATTGAACTCAATAATGGTTGTATCTGCTGCACCGTTGCCGATGATTTCATCCCGACCATGACCAAGCTTCTGGATCGCGCTGATCGTCCAGATCATATTGTGATCGAGACCTCCGGCCTGGCATTGCCGCAGCCACTCGTCGCCGCATTCAACTGGCCGGAAATCAAGACGCAGGTAACCGTCGACGGTGTGGTAACCGTGATTGATGCGGCAGCCGTTGCCGAAGGTCGTTTTGCCGATGACCACGACAAGGTGGATGCACAGCGCGCAGCGGACGAATCTCTTGACCATGAAAGCCCTTTAGAGGAACTTTTTGAGGATCAGATTCATGCAGCCGATCTGATTGTCCTCAACAAGGCCGATCTGATTGACGCTTCAATGCTCGACGGTGTTAAGGCCGATGTGGCCGAGCGTTCGTCGCGCCGGGTGAATATGGTTCCTGCGAGCTTTGGCAAGCTTGGAGCTGACGTTTTGCTCGGCCTTGGCGTTGGCACTGAAGACGACATCACCAACCGCAAATCCCACCATGAAATCCATCATGCAGATGGACATGAGCACGATCATGACGAGTTCGAGAGCTTCGTGCTCGAAGCGGGCTCTGTGGCCGATCCCAAGCTGTTCACGGAAAAGCTGAAAGCGGTCATTGCGGAACACGATATTCTTCGCCTGAAGGGCTTTGTCGATGTGCCGGGCAAGCCGATGCGTCTGGTCGTGCAGGCAGTCGGCCCACGCATCGAGCATTATTTCGACCGTCCATGGGGCAAGGATGAGGCGCGATCCACGCGACTGGTCGTGATCGGGCTGCACGACATCGATGAAGCAGCCATCGCCAAGGCCGTGAAAGACGCTGTCTGACCAATGCATCTTCTTCTTGCCCAGAAAGGAACAATCAGCGACGGCAATGAAGCCGTCGATCTCGGCCAGACGCCGGGAGAGATATTGTTCCTTTCCGCTGCCGATACCGAACTGGCCAGTTTGGCGTCGGCACACAGACTTGCGCCGGATTTGCCAAGCTTGCGACTGGCCAATTTCTTGAGTCTTACCCATCCCATGTCGGTGGACGCTTATGTGGAGCGTACTGCCAGATATGCGAGCCTCATCGTGGTGCGCATCATTGGTGGCGAGACATACTGGCCTTACGGGTTGGAAGCGCTGCATGCTTGCGCACTCAATCACGGTATCAAGATTGCCGTATTGCCGGGAGACGACAAGCCGGATCACGGGCTGGACCGGTTTTCGACGATCTCTGCGCACGAGCGAAATGAACTCTGGCAGTATCTGATCGAGGGCGGGGCTGCGAATACCGGCGCATTCCTTCACTACTGCGCTGCGCTGATTGCGGGTTCCGAGAAGCCGGAAAGTGCTGCACCTCTGCTCAAGGCTGGTCTGTGGTGGCCGGGAGAGCATGTCTTGTCGCTGGACAGCATCCGCAAGCACTGGAGCGATGCAAACGCACCTGTCGCGGGCATTATTTTTTATCGGGCGCTGGTGCAAAGCGGACAGACGCAGCCCGTCGATGCGCTGATTGCTGCTTTGCAGGCAAAGGGCCTCAATCCGCTTCCGATATTCGTTTCGAGCCTCAAGGATCGATTGTCTGCCGCGGTCGTCGACGGTCTGTTCGAGGATTGTCCGCCGGATATCGTTTTGAATGCCACGGGGTTTGCAATTTCTTCGCCGGGGGCGGAGCGCAAGCCGACTGTACTCGATAAGCGCGGCAATATGGTGTTGCAGGTGATTTTCTCCGGCACGCCGAAGGCAGTTTGGGAAACATCACAGCAGGGCTTGTTGGCGCGCGATCTGGCGATGAATGTCGCTTTGCCCGAAGTGGACGGACGTGTGCTTTCGCGTGCCGTATCCTTCAAGTCTGCAAAACAGTTCGATGCGGCAGTGGAAGCGAATATCGTGACACACGAGCCGCATGAAAACCGCGTGGGCTTTGTGGCGCAACTTGCTGCAAACTGGGTGCGTTTGAAGCGGAAATCACCTGATGAAAGACGTGTTGCGCTTATCCTCGCGAATTATCCGAACCGTGACGGACGGCTTGGAAACGGGGTAGGGCTCGATACGCCAGCCGGAACGGTTGAAGTACTGCACGCTATGGCGAAGGGCGGCTATCCCGTCGCTGACCTGCCCGTGGACGGTGATGCATTGATGCGTGCGTTGACGGCAGGCCCGACCAATGCTGCGCGTGACGGACGTGAGATTCGCGAAACGATTTCACTGAATCAATACAAGGCTTTCTTTGAAAGACTTCCCATTGCGATTCAGAAGGAAATCGAAGGCCGCTGGGGTGCGCCGGAAAATGACCCTTATTTTGCGCAGGAACTTGTCGCTTTCGCATTGCCGTTGATGCGGTTGGGTGAAACCTTCGTAGGCATTCAGCCTGCGCGCGGTTACAACATCGATCCGAAAGAGACTTATCACTCGCCTGATCTGGTGCCGCCGCACGGCTATATTGCTTTCTACGCTTTTCTGCGTGAGGTCGCAGGTATCAATGCCATTGTGCATATGGGCAAGCATGGAAATCTGGAGTGGTTGCCGGGGAAGGCGCTAGCGCTGTCCGAAAACTGCTATCCCGAGGTCGTACTCGGTCCCATGCCGCATATCTATCCGTTCATCGTGAATGATCCGGGCGAAGGCACGCAAGCCAAGCGTCGCGCCAGCGCGGTCATCATCGACCATCTGACGCCGCCGCTCACGCGTGCTGAAAGTTATGGGCCGCTGAAAGACCTTGAAGCGCTGGTGGACGAATATTACGAGGCCTCCGGCGTCGATCCGCGCCGCCTGCTGAGGCTGAAAGGGCAGATACTCGATCTCGTGCGCGATATCGGGCTTGATCGCGATGCGGGTATTCACGACCATGACGATGAAGATATGGCGCTGCAAAAGCTCGACGCCTATCTTTGTGATCTCAAGGAAATGCAGATACGCGACGGGTTGCATATTTTCGGGCTCGCGCCTGAAGGCAGGTTACTGACCGACCTTCTGGTGGCGCTGGCGCGTGTGCCGCGCGGCATTCCGGTTTCGCTTGGCGGCGCGTTGGGCGACCAGAGCCTGCAACGCGCCATTGCCGCCGATGCGGGGCTTGGTGAAAGTTTCGACCCGCTGGACTGCACGATGGCGGCGCCATGGGCAGGCACGAAGCCGGAAATGCTGCTTGCCGCCAGTCCCGCAACATGGCGCATCGCGGGCGATACGGTTGAACGCATCGAAATTCTTGCCGCGCAACTGGTGGCGGGCGAAGTGCCATGCCCGGAAGGCTGGACACAGACGCGGGCTGTGCTGCAATCTATCGAAGAGCAATTGCGACCCATGGTCGTTTCGTGCGGGCCTTCGGAAATTGAAGGTTTTCTGACGGCCCTTTCAGGCCGCTTCGTGCCGCCGGGGCCATCGGGCGCGCCGACACGCGGGCGACCGGATGTTCTGCCGACGGGACGCAATTTCTTTTCGACTGACAGCCGCGCCGTGCCGACACCGGCGGCATGGGAACTCGGACGCAAATCGGCGGAGCTCCTGATTACCCGCTACACGCAGGATCATGGTGAATGGCCGACATCGTTCGGCCTGACCGCGTGGGGCACATCGAATATGCGCACGGGCGGCGATGACATTGCGCAGGCCTTGGCGCTGATCGGTGTCAAGCCGGTATGGGATATGGCGTCACGCCGGGTAACCGGATACGAAATTGTTCCGATTGCAAAGCTTGGCCGTCCACGCGTCGATGTGACATTGCGCATTTCTGGATTTTTCCGCGATGCGTTTCCAGAACAGATTGCACTATTCGATAAGGCTGCGCGCGCAGTGGGAGCCCTTGATGAGGATGCGGAAGATAATCCGGTCGCAGCACGCATGCGGATTGAGCAGGCGCGCCTCGTTGCAGACGGGGCAGACGAAAAGACAGCGGAGCGCCGTGCGGGTTATCGTGTCTTCGGGTCTAAGCCCGGCGCTTATGGAGCAGGCTTGCAGGCCTTGATCGACGAGAACGGCTGGGCCGGACGCAACGATCTGGCGGACGCCTGGCTTGTCTGGGGCGGTTACGCTTATGGTGCGGGCGAGGAAGGGCAAGCAGAGCGCGGCCTTCTTGAGGAAAGGCTTCGTTCGGTTCAGGCGGTCGTGCAAAATCAGGATAATCGCGAGCACGACCTTCTCGATAGCGATGATTACTATCAGTTCGAAGGTGGGATGGCTGTTACCGTCGAAAGCTTGAGCGGCGCAATGCCTGCGGTCTATCACAACGACCATTCCCGACCGGATAAGCCGGTGATCCGGGCACTGGAGGAAGAGCTTTCACGCGTCGTACGCGGTCGTGCAGCCAATCCGAAGTGGATCGCAGGCGTCATGCGCCACGGCTATAAGGGCGCGGCAGAAATTGCGGCCACTGTCGATTATCTTTTCGCCTTCGCCGCCACCACCGGCAAGGTCGGCAACCATCATTTCGAGGCGGTCTATCAGGCTTATATCGCCGACAAGTCGGTGCATGATTTCATGGCCGAGAAAAATCCGGCAGCACTGGCTGAGACGGCAGCGAAACTCAACGATGCCATCTTACGCGGATTCTGGACGCCTCGCTCCAACTCTGCACGGTTCGAGTTGGAAACATTGAGTTCAAATCTTCAAAAATTGAATCCGGAAAGGGCGGTAAATGGCTGAGAAATCGGAAAAACTTCTTTCGATGACGGAAGAGGAGCTGAATGCACGCCATGCGGACAAGATGCGCAAGAAGAAAGCCGCCCGCGACAAGATCCAGGCGACAAAGACCGAGGAAAAAGGGCTGGTAATCGTCCATACCGGTAAGGGAAAGGGCAAGTCGACCGCCGGTTTCGGGATGGTTTTCCGTGCACTTGGCCATGGAATGAAGATCGGTGTCGTGCAATTCGTCAAAGGCTCTTGGGACACGGGCGAGCGCTGGGTGCTCGAGAAATTCCCCGAACAGGTGACCATCTCAGCATTGGGCGAAGGCTTTACCTGGGAGACTCAGGACCGGACGCGAGATATCGCCATGGCACGTGGAGCGTGGGAACAAGCCAAGGCTATGATATTGGATGAAAGCTACGATATGGTGCTCTGCGACGAGCTTAATATCGTGCTTCGCTACGATTATCTGCCGGTCGAGGAAGTGATTGAAGTTCTCAAAGCCAAGCCGGAGATGAAGCATGTCATCATTACCGGTCGCAATGCCAAGGACGAGTTGATCGAAGCGGCGGACCTTGTGACGGAGATGGAGATGATCAAGCATCCATTCCGCTCTGGTGTGAAGGCACAGAAGGGTATCGAGTTTTGATGATAGATAGCTGGCAATTTTGGGCGCTGATGTCGGCGGTTTTTGCTGCGCTGACGGCAATCTTCGCCAAGATCGGTATTCAAGGCATCAATTCGGATTTTGCCACACTCGTGCGCACACTGGTCATCATCGGTGCGCTGTGCCTGTTTCTGACGGTCACTGGTCAGTGGCAGAAACCGGGCGAGATTTCCGGAAGATCGTGGCTATTTCTGGTGCTTTCAGGTTTGGCGACCGGCGCTTCGTGGCTCGCCTATTTCCGGGCCTTGCAGATCGGCGACGCATCGCGCGTCGCGCCGATCGACAAATTGTCAGTTGTGCTGGTGGCACTGTTCGGTGCGGCATTCCTTGGCGAGCGCATGTCTCTTATCAACTGGTTCGGTATTCTGCTGATTGGCGGTGGTGTAGTGCTGGTCGCGCTCCGGGTTTAGAGCGCATCCCGAAAAGTGTGAAACGGTTTTCGGAAAAGATGCGCGGCCCAAAACAAATATTTAGAGCGCTGATCTGATACAATCAGATCGAAACGCGCTCTAAAACCCGATCCACTGGCGCAGCGGATTGGTTTCGTCCATAAGAAGGCGAACTGCCAGCGCCAGACTGACAACGATCAGAAGCGGTTTAATGATGCGTGAGCCGACCTTCATGGCGAGGCTTGCGCCGATCTGTGCGCCAATGAATTGGGCGACGCCCATGCAGATACCGATCTTCCAGTTGATGACACCGACGGCGGCAAAGGTTGCGAAGCCACCAATGTTGGATGCGCAGTTGAGAAGCTTCGTATGGGCAGTGGCTTTCAGTACGCCGAAACCGGCAAGTGCGACGAAAGCGAGCATGAAGAACGATCCAGTCCCGGGACCGAAGAGACCGTCGTAAAAGCCGATCAACGGAACGAGTGTTACGCCGAACAGGAATGGGCCGATGCGTCGTGCACGATCGACATCGCCAAGGCTCGGTTTGATGGCAAAGTAGACCGCAATCGCGATGAGCAGAATTGGCAGCGCTGCGCGCATGATGTCGACGGGGAGAACTGTTGCCAGCAACGCGCCGAATACGGAACCGATGAGGGAGGCAAGAGCTTCTGGCCAGTGTTGCTTGATGTCCACGTGCCCTTTGCGGGCATAGGCGATGGTTGCCGAAGATGAACCGAACAAACCTTGCAGCTTGTTCGTGCCCAACGCTTCGACGGGTGGGATGCCAGCCAGCAGCAAGGCGGGGATTGTAATCATTCCACCACCACCGGCGATGGAATCGATGATTCCTGCTATGAATGCCGCAGCCGTCAGGAGCAGGGTAAGCGTGTCGAAGAATTCAAGCATCGGGGGAGCCTAAAGGGAGAGGTCGGGGCAACATAGAGCAGTGGCTCGGCGAACGCCAGTCAAACAAGGATAATCTGCGAAGAAAGCCAGTGCGTTAAGCGAGATTGTTTTCCAATGCATCCGGCGTTATTCATTATACGCTGACCGATATTTTGAGGGGTTCCATGAGCGAGAGCATTTTCGAGCGAATTACTGCTTTTCTAAGCAAGAAGAGCGCTGTGCAGCGTGTGGCCGACGACCCGGCACTCGCTTCTGAACTGCTTTTGCTGTTGCATGTGGTGTTTGCCGATGGCGACCAGCATCCGGCTGAAATAGCCGCATTCAAGGAAATTGCCGAAAAGAATTTCGGTATTCCGCCGGAAGAGCTTCCAGAGGTGGCGGAGTATCTCAAGGATTTTGCCTATGAGACGACAACCAAGCAAGCAGCCAACATGCTGGCAGAGATGGCGCCGGAGCGCCGTTTGGCGTTGCTGAGTGACCTCGTGAAGATTGCATGCTCCGATAATCGGCTTGATCGTTCCGAGGCAACGATGATCCAGCGCATTGCTGATACGCTTGGCGTCAAGCCGGAAGAACTCCACAAAGCCCGCCAGTCGTCACCCTGTGGGTTTTAGGAATTACAATACCGTTCTTGGTATGGGTGGTTCGTCGGATGTGACATTCGATGAGCTTTCGGCCTTGGCTGATCAAGTGTTGTCACAAGGTTTGTGTTCGAGGCCGGATGCCATAGCTACCTTGAGCACCAAACGCGGCGATCCGATATGGACTGAGCTTGCGGCGCATTATGCATGTGCACTTTGTTTCTTTGATGCTGAGCGACTGGAAGAGGAAACACCACGTCTTAAAAATCCATCGGAAGCTGTTTTTTGTTCTGTCGGATGTCATGGCGTAGCCGAATCGGCTGCGCTTGCTGCTACAGGGGCTAATGGTTTTCTTATGGTCGAAAAAACTGCATCAGGCCGGGCAACTGCGGCATTGGCTGTTGCCCGATCCTGAACCTGGATTACGCGATAACAGTTTTACACCGCTGAATAACGTAAGCCACGAGCGTAGCAACCGAAAGCAGAGTTGCGGTCGCTGTGATGACGGCAAGATAAGCATTCTCAAAAGCAGCTGATGCCAGTGTTGTCAGAGTTTGTGCATCGGCTGGCGGTAGGGACTGAGCCGCCAGAAGCGCTTCGTCTAGGCTGTCGCGCACAATTGCGGGAATACCTGCGCCTTCAGGAATCACAAGGCTTGCTGTGTAGAACACTGACAAAATGCTTCCAAACAGCGTAACGCCGAGGGCGTTGCCGAGTTCAAAGGAGACTTCTTCAATGGAAGCTGCCATGCCTGCCTTTTCAGCTGGTGCATTCGTCATGATTGCCGAAGATGCACCTGTCATCGCTGCGCCGACGCCGAATCCGAGAATCGCAAGGCCGATCAGATAAAACGATGCCGAAGTCTTGTAAGTCAGAATGTAGACGATAACGCCAAGTGCTGTGATCCCCAACGATGACCATAGCAGTTTGCCTGTTCCGAGGCGTGGTAGCATTATTCCTGCGAGTGGGCCTGCAACGAAGGCGGCAAGAGGAATAGGCAAGATGGACAATCCGGCATGCAAGGGTGTCATGCCTTCAATCAACTGCATGCGCTGACTGAAAACGAGTTCCATACCTGTCATTGATCCAGAGGCCACAAGGGCTGCGAAAACGCCCATCGAAAATAGCCGGTTGCTGAACAGGGAGAAGTCGATCAGCGGTTCGTCGCTTGCGAATTGCCGCTGCACAAAGATAAACGACGCGACCAGTCCGATTGCTAGCGCAGCTGCGAACACGATCATTGATGCATCGCGTTTTGCGAGTTCCTTCACGGCATAGGTGAGTGCAATCAATCCCACCATAATCTGGATAGAACCGATCAGATCCCATTTGCGTTTTGAGCCGAGCGGACGGTTTTCAAGTGTGAAGATCGACAATGCCAGCGCAATCAGTACAACGGGCACGTTGATAAGGAAGACCGAACCCCACCAGAAATATTCGAGCAGAACGCCACCAGCCACGGGACCAATTGCGGCGCCGCCTGATGCAATGGCAGCCCAAATGCCGATCGCAAGCGAACGTTCTTTGTCATCGGTGAATGTCAGCCGAATGATGGAAAGCGTCGCGGGCATCATCATGGCGGCACCGCAAGCAAGAAATGCGCGGGCGGCAATGAGAAACTCTGGGTTCGGTGAGTAGGCTGCGCAGAAGGAGGCAAGCCCGAAGATCGCCAGCCCGGACATGAACATGCGCTTGTGGCCGACCTTGTCGCCGAGCGTGCCGAGACCGGGCAGGAGACCTGCAACGACCAGCGGATAGATGTTCATGATCCAGAGCTTTTCTGAAGCACTGGCCGCGAGATCGTGGGTGAGGCGAGGCAGTGCTGTGTAAAGCACCGTCATGTCGACGACGATCAGGAACAATGCGCTGGAAACAATAGTCAGAACCAGCCAGCGATTTTTAGGCGACATTGGATAGTACCTTTTCAATACGCTTGTATTCAAACTTGCGAGGAAGGCCCACCTAATATAAATCCGTCCGTATGGAAAGTAATAATTTGCACAAAATGGGTAGGCCGCGTTCAATCGACCGCGACCATGTGCTCGATATGGCAGAAAAGCTCGTCGCAGAAGGTGGGTTGGCGGCTCTGACGATGGAGGCCGTCGCGCAGGCTTCCGGTGTGACCAAAGGGGGCGTCCAATATTGCTTCGGCAATAAGGACGGGCTTTTAAAAGCGATGATCGGGCGGTGGGGCGATCGTTTCGACGCACAGGTCGACAAGAAAAGGCAAGGCCGCATGGGCGCTCTGTCTCATATTGCAGCCCATATTCGTGTGACCCGCGAAAGCGATGCCGAAGACGACTCGCGCTTCGCGGCTATGATGACCAGTCTTATTCCGAATACCGAGTATCTGGATGAAACCCGCCTCTGGTATCGCAAGCAATGGGATGGGCTTGATGTCTCCACACGGGAAGGGCGAATGGCTCGGCTGGCCTTCATAGCCAATGAGGGTGCTTTCCTGTTGCGCAGCTTCAATTTCTTCGAGCTGACGGATGAAGAATGGCAGTCGATCTTCAACGATATCGAAGAGTTGCTGCCGGAAACAGATTGACTTTCCACCTTATGGAAAGTCATGTCCGCGGCTCAGGAAGGGAAAATCGTGACTGTTCATTTTATTGGAGCCGGTCCCGGCGCGGCGGACCTTATCACCGTGCGCGGTCTGCGCCTGATCGAGCAATGTCCTGTCTGTATCTATGCTGGGTCGCTGGTGCCGAAGGAGATTGTTGCCGGAGCACCTAAGGATGCGCGGCTTGTCGATAGTTCATCGCTTACCCTTGATGAGATTATCGCCGAAATGGAAGCCGCACATGCGCAAGGCTTCGACGTTGCACGGGTTCATTCCGGTGATCCGTCGATCTATGGTGCGATGGCCGAACAGATGCGTCGTCTGGACAGCCTCGGCATTCCTTATGACGTGACGCCAGGTGTGCCTGCTTTTGCGGCCGCTGCGGCTGCCATGAAACGAGAATTGACCATTCCGGAGGTCAATCAGACCATTATTCTGACCCGCACCTCAATGAAATCATCTGCGATGCCTGAAGGTGAAGACCTTGCCACGCTCGGGCGGTCGGGGGCGACGCTGGTAATTCATCTCTCCATACGGAACCTTAGCAAAATCGAGGCCGAGCTGGCACCTCTTTACGGTGCTGATTGCCCGGTCGTCATTGCTTATCGCATCGGATGGCCTGACGAACTGATTCTACGCGGTACGTTGTCGGATATAGCGGAGAAGGTGGCCGCATCCGGGTTGAAACGCACGGCAATGATTTTTGTCGGACGCGGACTGGACCCTAAAAGCTTTCGCGATTCAGCGCTTTATCATGAAGCGCATAGCCATGTGGCGCGTTCAAAAACCTAGTGCTGCGCGGGCGAATATGATCGCATCTTCCGGCGAGGCGACAATGTTTTTGGCTACAACCGGTGGACGGGAAATCATCATGACCGGAAGCCCAAGCGTGCGGGCAGCTTCGATTTTTGCATAGGAAATGGTGCCCCCTGAATTGCGGCAGACGATCAGCCCGATCCTGCGGCCCTCCAGAAAATGCTTCTCCGCAGCGTAATCGCCGGGTTTTGCCAGAACGATCTCGCAATCCTGTGGCAGTGTCACATCCGGCGGATCGATCATACGGATGATGAAATGAACGTCGGCACGCTCCGCAAAGGGGGCGATATGCTGGCGACCGAGCGCCAGAAACACACGCTCACCGGGCGGGATGGCATTCGCTGCTTCGGCTTCGTTGGAAATATCGATCCAAGCGTCTCCGGGCTTTTCCTCCCAGGCGGGGCGTTCCAGTCGCACCAATCGTATGCCGCGCTTGCTTGCTGCCTGAACTGCGTTTTGCGAGATGCGCGCAGCATAAGGGTGGGTCGCATCGATGATAAGATCGATCCCTTCGCTATCGAGATAAGAGGTAAGGCCGTCAATGCCTCCGAAGCCGCCGCTTCGAACTGTTCCAGTCAGTTTTGCTGGATTGCTGGTGCGTCCGGCAAGCGATGTGATGGCATTGACGGGCAGTTCCGCAAAGGCCGTTGCAAGCGCCGCAGCCTCGGCCGTTCCACCCAAAATGAGTATCTTGGGGTCAGACGCGCGCAAGGATATTTCCACTGCGATCAGTCACGATAATTTCGACTTCCACAGGCGCACCACGAAGGGTTTCGAGCGCTGTCTCTTTCGCCTTAAGCGCAATTGGCGTAGCCATATCGATGCCAAATGATCGAGTCAGTTCAAGCACTTCCATAGCAGTGTTCGCAAAGAGAATCTGATCCTTCATGCTTTTCGGCGCGCCAGCCTTTTCGGCGATTGTCCAGAGGAAGCTCTTGTCCACTTGCGAGCGCGATGAATGGAGGTCAAGTGCGCCTTGGGCAAGCTTTGTCAGCTTGGCGAAACCGCCGGCGATTGTAAGTTTGTCGATGGGGTGGTCACGCAGATATTTGAGCACACCGCCCGCGAAATCGCCCATGTCGAGAATGGCAAAATCCGGCAGATCATAGAGCGCCTGCGCGGCGTCTTCGGAGGTTGAACCGGTCGCGCCGAGCACATGTTTTTGTCTGGCTGCACGCGCAACGTCGATGCCGCGATGGATCGAATGTATCCAGGCTGAGCAGGAAAACGGGTGAACCACACCGGTGGTGCCAAGAATGGAAATGCCGCCGATAATACCGAGACGCGGGTTCCATGTCTTCTTGGCAATCTCCTCGCCGCCGGGCACCGATATGGTAATGACGAGATCGGCGGGCAGGCCATATTCAGCGCAGGTCTGCTCGCAGATTTCCGTCATCATGCGACGTGGGACCGGATTGATAGCTGCTTCGCCCGGAGGAATTTGCAAGCCGGGCCGTGTAACTGTTCCAACCCCTTCACCAGCGCGAAAGAGGATGCCGGTTCCGGGAGGAGCCGGAAACACTGTCGAGATGATCGTGGCGCCGTGGGTCACGTCGGGGTCGTCGCCCGCATCCTTGACGATGCCTGCCATCGCATAGCCTTCGCCCAATCCTTCATAAGCAAGCTGGAAATAGGGTACTTCCCCTTTGGGCAGAATTATACCGACAGGATCAGGGAATTCTCCGGTAAT
The DNA here is from genome assembly GCF_041929965.1 of Brucella oryzae. NCBI lineage: Bacteria > Pseudomonadati > Pseudomonadota > Alphaproteobacteria > Hyphomicrobiales > Brucellaceae > Brucella > Brucella oryzae. The sequence continues at coordinate 225,245 of NZ_JBHEEO010000006.1, forward strand.
CAGTGCTGTCAATGCTGCCTTGGTGGCAGCGGTCGCGCAGGCACCAGTGGTCCAGCCGCGGCGAAGCTCGGCTTTTTCCTGACTTTTATTCGTTGGGGCGGTTTCGTCATTCATGGACGCCTTATAATGTATCTGATAGCTGTGCCGCTAGTGGATCAATGTGGTTGACGAGAATGAACAAGGCTGAAGAAACGGCAGCATGTGTCATTGCGAGGAGCAAAGTGACCTTGCCTGCGATGGAACCCGGCCATGTCTGGCTCGTTGGGGCGGGGCCGGGCGATCCCGGCCTTTTGACGCTTCACGCCGTCAAAGCTTTGCAACAGGCGGATATCATCGTTTATGACGCGCTGGTGGATGATGCCTGTCTTTCTCTCAAGAATGCGGACGCTGTGCTGGAATATGCAGGCAAACGCGGCGGTAAGCCCTCGCCGAAACAGCGCGATATATCCCTGCGGCTTGTTGAACTTGCGAAACAGGGCAAGAAGGTGCTTCGCCTGAAAGGCGGCGATCCGTTTGTTTTCGGACGGGGAGCAGAAGAGGCGCTGACCTTGGTGGAACATGGTGTTCCGTTCCGCATCGTTCCCGGAGTGACCGCAGGAATCGGCGGCCTTGCTTATGCAGGTATTGCAGCCACCCATCGCGATATCAACCAGTCGGTAACGTTCCTGACCGGGCATGACGCAACCGGGGCCATGCCGGATGGCGTCGATTGGGCGGGCATTGCCAGGTCATCGCCTGTCATCGTCATGTATATGGCGATGAAGCATATCGGCCTCATCGCCAAGCGCCTGATCGAGGCCGGGCGTTCGCCGGATGAGCCGGTTGCGTTTGTATGCAATGCCAGCTTGCCTGACCAGACCGTGCTTGAAACAACACTGATACAGGCTGCAAAAGATGTCGAAGCGGCGGGGCTGACCCCGCCCGCCATCGTGGTCGTGGGTGAAGTGGTTCGTCTGCGCGCCGGGCTGGACTGGATGGGCGCGTTAAGCGGTAAAGTCCTATCCAGTGACCCGCTTTCCAGACGAAACCAAAGTGAGAGAGTGCAGAGCGCATGAAGGGTTTCATGATAGCAGCGCCAGCTTCCGGGGCTGGCAAGACAACGGTAACGCTGGGCTTGTTGCGCGCCTTGAAGCGGCGGGGAGAAGAGCTTGCGCCGGTTAAGGTCGGCCCGGACTATATCGATCCCGCTTATCACAAGGCTGCAAGCGGGATGGATTGCTTCAATCTGGACCCTTGGGCAATGCGCCCTGAACTTATCAGCGCATTGTCCTCTCGTATGACGGAAAGTGGCGCCAGACTTCTGGTTGCCGAGGGCATGATGGGGCTCTTTGATGGAGCCATAGACGGCAAGGGTTCTTCTGCCGATCTGGCCCGGATTATCGATTTGCCGGTGGTGCTGGTGGTGGATTGCGCGCGACAATCACACTCCATTGCCGCTCTGGTGTGGGGGTTCAGCCAGTTTCGCAAGGACGTGCTGATTGCGGGAATTATCCTCAATCGTGTCGGTAGTCTTCGTCATGAGGCAATGTTGCGCGGCGCATTGGAACCTCTTGGTATTCCGGTTCTTGGTGCATTGCCCCGCGATACTGCTCTTTCCTTGCCGGAAAGGCACTTGGGGCTGGTGCAGGCGGGCGAGCACTCCGATCTTGAGAGCTTTCTCGAACACGCTGCAGATACAATGGAAACGCATATCGATCTGGACGCGCTGCAGACGATCTGGTCGCGACCGAAGCGTTACGATGCGATGGCCAATGTTCCACGCCTGAAGCCGCTTGGCAGCCACATCGCCGTTGCCCGCGACGATGCATTCGCCTTTACCTATGCGCATTTGTTTGAAGGCTGGCGCAGGCGAGGGGTGGAAATTTCGTTCTTCTCACCGCTTGGCGATGAGTCTCCGAGACAGGATGCCGACGCGATCTATCTGCCGGGCGGCTATCCTGAATTGCATGCCGGGCGTTTGGCGCAGGCCGGACGTTTTCAGGCAGGTATACGCGAAGCCGCAGCGCGTGGGTTGACGGTTTACGGCGAATGCGGCGGCTACATGGTTCTCGGCGAGAGCTTGCAGGATGCAGAGGGTGTTGCCCACCCTATGCTGGGGCTTTTGCCGCTTGAGACGAGCTTTGCGAAAAGAAAATTGCATCTCGGCTACCGTGTGCTGGAACCGCTTGAAGGTTCCCCCTGGACGGAGCCATTGAAGGCGCATGAGTTTCACTATGCCAGCATCGTGCGCGAAGGAAAGGCGGATCGTCTTTTCCGTGCACGCGATGCTATCGGCGACGATGTTGGTGAAGTGGGCCTGCGGGTCGGTTCCGTTTCAGGCTCGTTCATGCATGTCATCGATTTTTGCGGAGAGAAAACTTGAGCGCAGAAATCGAGCATGGCGGTGCGCTCGACAAGGCAGTCGCGCGTTTTGGCGGCAGGCCGCAAGATTGGCTCGACCTTTCGACGGGCATCAATCCCGAGCATTTTCCGCTTCCCGAACTGACACCGGCAATCTGGAACCGCTTGCCGGACGAGGGGCTGCTGCAGGAAACGCTGCGATTGGCTCGCATCCATTATCGGCTGAACGAGAAAGCCCCAATTGTGGCAGCGCCCGGCACGCAGGCTTTGATTCAGCTCGTTCCGACGCTGGTTGCCCCGTCGACGGTTGCCGTCCTCGGGCCTACCTATCAGGAACATGCGGCCTCATTTTCCGCTTCCGGCTGGAAGGTCGTGCAATGCGCGACAATTGATGAAATTCCAGACGAGGCGATTGCGGCAGTCATCGTTAACCCGAACAATCCTGATGGTCGCGTGATTTCGAAAGAGGCTCTCCTGCATCTTTCGCAAAAGCTCGGTGCTCGCGGCGGGTTTCTGGTTGTTGACGAGGCTTTCGCCGATGCACATGAGGCCATCAGCGTTGCCGCAAATGCAGAAGATGCGCCGATAATCGTATTGAAATCCTTCGGCAAGTTCTTTGGGCTTGCTGGCGTTCGGTTGGGCTTTGCAATTGCCGACGCTCGTTTCGTTGAGGCATTGGCGCAGCGGCTTGGATCATGGGCGGTTTCGGGGCCAGCGCTTGCAATTGCCAGTCATGCCTTTGACGATACCGAAGCGCTTGCAGAATATCGCATACGTATTGGTCTGCGACGGCAGGAATTGTCGGCTGTACTTGAAAACTCCGGTCTGAAAGAAATTGGCGGAACGGCGCTGTTTTCCCTCGTTGAACACGCAGATGCACTCGGGATTTATACCAGATTGTGCGAGAGACATATTCTGGTCCGGAAGTTCAATTACGCCCCGCGCTGGTTGCGCATTGGTTTGCCTTTGGATGATGTGGCGCTTGCGCGGTTTGAAAAGGCGTTGAAATTTTGATTCAGTTTTTCTGGTCAAGCTCATGGAAATAAAGTTGATTATCCTTTCGCTGGCGCTTCTTCTGGATCGTTTTGTCGGCGACCCGCCACAGCTGTGGCAGAGGGTACCACACCCGGTCGTTCTGTTCGGGAAAGCGATTTCGTGGGGCGAAAAGCGCTGGAACAACCGCAATCTCTCTGCCTCAATGCTTGGCCGAAACGGCATGTGGCTGACGATTGGGCTGGTGATGGCCTGCGTGGCCCTCGGGCTTGTGCTTGAACTCTCTTTACCTTTCGCCGGGACTGCCGGTGCAGTTGCCGAAATCCTGATCGTGACGGTGCTGCTCGCGCAGAAAAGCCTTGCGGATCATGTGCAGGCGGTCGCGCTGGCATTGCGTGAGGAAGGGATTGAAGGCGGTCGCCGGGCTGTGTCGATGATCGTCGGGCGCAATCCCGAACATCTCGATGAAGGCGGTGTCAGCCGTGCAGCGATAGAAAGTCTTGCCGAGAACGCCTCGGATGGCATTGTTGCGCCTGCGTTCTGGTTTCTAGTCGGCGGCTTGCCCGGCCTCTTCGCTTACAAGCTCATCAACACTGCCGACTCCATGATCGGCCATCTGAATGACCGCTATCGTCACTTCGGTCGTTTTGCCGCAAAGCTGGACGATGTCGCCAATTATATCCCAGCCAGACTGACCGGGCTGCTTGCTTCCCTTGCTACAGCGATCACGAAAGGCAGGCTTTCGGGAGGAGAGGCGTTCTCCGTCATGCGCCGCGATGCGGGTCTGCATCGCTCGCCCAATGCCGGCTGGCCGGAATCGGCCTTTGCAGGTGGGCTGGGATTGGCGCTTGCCGGTCCGCGCCAGTATGGCGCTGAAAAAGTCGAAGGGCCGATGCTGAATGCGTCCGGTAAACGCGAAGCCAACGCCAATGATATCGATGCCGCGCTTCACCTTTTCTGGTCGACGATGAGCGTGATGACCGGACTGGTGATCGCTGCAAGCCTGATTGGACTACTTGTCGGCTAGCACGAACCGTTTGCCATCGAAACGCTGCAGGCGGTTCGGGTTGTCGGTTCGGATACCGTTGCCATCGAACTTGATGGTGCCAAGAACGGTTTCAAAGGAACTATTGCGGAGTGTGTCGATAAGTGGCTGCTTCTGTTCGTCTGCACGCTTGATGGCATTCCTAGCAATTTCGGCGCTGGCATAGCCTATGATCGCATAGGCATCTGCAAGTTTCCCTGCCTGACGCAGGGCGTCTATTGCGGGCTTTGCTGTTGAAAGATCCTGCGGGCGGAGCGGAGCAATCATCAAAGTGCCCTGACTTAAGGGCTGCGCACCGGGAGCAGCCTCCAGAAGACTACCGCCTGCAATCGTCAGCGGATAGTTAAGGGCGGCAGCGCTTGCCCCAATAGCCGCTATATCGTCACGTTCGCCACCGACGTAGACATGGGTAGCGCCCGCGCGCCGTAACCGGGCGACCAGAGCATTTTGTTTATCGAGCCCTGGCCGATAGGTGTCAGTAAATGCCGGCTGCAACTGTTGTTCTTTGAGGCTGGCCAAAACACGTGCTGCGCGCTCGCGTCCTTCAATCGTGCCATCATCGATGATGGCAAAGGCTTGTGCGCGCCAAAGACTGCCGAGAAAACTTCCGGTAGCCTGCGTTTCCTTGTCGAGGCCGGTTGCAAGACGGAACACCGCCATCGGCGATGCTGCGCGTCTTTCGGTCAGTGTGGGTTCGCTGACACCTGATGCTACAATGGGAATGTTTCCCGTCGCGAGAATGGGAAGTGCTGCCTCCAGCGCTTCCGGACACAGAAAACCGGATGCCAGCCGGACATTCTCCCGCACGAAACGTTCCGCAGCTTCCCTGCCGCCATCTGCGTCACAGCGATCATCGGAGATAATGAGTTTCACGCTTTTCGCCGCTGCTGCGACACGGGTACCTTCCGCCAGTTGATTGCCCAATGGGGCGAACGTCCCGGACAGTGGTGCTGCGAGCCCAACGCGCATATCCTCTGCCTGCGCAACTACCGAACTGGCCAGTAGTATCAGGAGGATGCTTGCCAGCGCTGCGGCCGGACGTTTCGCTAGCTCGATCACGTGATCCGTCTTCATTAAACAATTCGTGGCATTTTCAACGAAAAGTGGGTAGCTGTTTCCTCGCCTTTGTGCAATGCCCGTTATGGGGGCCTGTTATTTGGGTCGTTATTACGGGCTTGTTATTTGGGTAGCTGGCTTCAGGTAACATGCCATAGGGCGAGACGGATTCTGTTTGACGTGCAAACGATTAAGAACATCATTTCAAGTGCAGCTTCGGTGGAATCCAAATCCTACCGGGATGCTATGAGTCATTATGCCGGCGCAGTACAGATCGTCACGACGGCTGGCAGCGCGGGGCGGCGCGGTCTTACGCTCACTGCGGCCTGTTCAGTGTCCGATAATCCGCCGACAATCCTGATCTGCCTGCAGAAGATTCACGAAGAAAACCAGCTGTTCATTGAAAACGGTGTTTTTGCTGTCAATACGCTTGCAGGCTCGCATCAGCAGCTTGCAGACGCGTTTTCGGGCCGTATCGGCCTGACACAGGATGAGCGCTTTGAACTGGCACGCTGGGATGTTCTGTTGACGGGATCTCCCGTGTTGCAGGGGGCGCTTGCCGCTTTCGACTGCCGAGTGATCAGCGTCCAGGATCATTCCACGCATCACGTTCTTTTCGGGGAGGTGGTGGGTCTGCGGTCCAAATCCGATGATGAAGCGCTGATCTATCTTAACAGGCGCTATCATACGCTGGAGTTGTAATCCGATGAGCCATAGAATGTCGAAACATGGAATAGGTGGTCTGTTTGGGACATTGTTTCTGTTTTTGACTGTGATGGCATCGGGGGCAGCAACGTTGCCGCCCTACAAGGACGATTATTTCGCTTATCCCGGCATTATCAGCAGCACCGACAATGGTGATTACAAGGTCATCGACTACAACGAAATGCGCGATATCAACGGGCGCGATGCGGTGCCTGAAAAACGTGTAAAAGACGCCTATGTCTCGTTGAAGGCGCGCGCTTATCAGAAGGATGTGACCTTTCAGACCGCCGCCGGGCCGGTGAAGGCCATGACAGTGGGCAAACGCGAAGGCGCATCCTTTATCGTCATCTACCTGCACGGTCGGGGCGGCAATCGCCTGCAAGGCATGAATGATTTTACCTTTGGCGGCAATTTCAATCGTGTGAAGAATCTCGCGGCACTAAATAGCGGTCTGTATATTACGCCGGATTTCAAAGATTTCGCCGGTACAGGTGAGGCGCAGATTGCCGGATTGATCGAGGCCGCCAAAGCATCATCACCAAATGCTCCGTTGATCCTGTCCTGCGGCTCGCAAGGCGGAACGCTGTGCTGGCGCATAGCGTCCAATGAAAAGGCGGGTAACCAGCTCGCAGGACTCATTTTGCTTGGCTCGCTTTGGGATGACGGATTCTTCAAGTCGCCCGCGTTCAGGAAGCGTGTACCGATTTTCTTCGGACATGGAAGCCGCGACCCGGTTTTTGCAATCGATAAGCAGGAAGCCTTCTATCGCGAAATACGTAAGCGTGCGCCGGGCTATCCGGTTCAGTTCCGGCGTTTCGAAAGCGGCAATCACGGCACGCCGATCCGCATGTCCGACTGGCGTGAGATGCTGAACTGGATTCTCGCAAAATAATGATGACAGATTGTGGATGCGAATCGAAATTCCGGCAATGTGACCTTCCTGCCACTCGACAATCTGACAAAACCGAATAGTTATCGAACTTAAAATTTTACCTACTCAGCAGATACTATGAGGTAGATCATGTACGGACGCGCCCGCACCGGAGCCCGTTTTTTAGCTATTGCCATGTTGGCCCCGCTTGCCGCTGCCTGCACGACGACTGTACCGACCTCGACGGCGACGCCGGGCAAAACCGATGCGCCAGTTAGCGCATCGACGATTTCACTGCCGCGTTTCACGCCAACTTCCTATGTCGATCCGGCGCTCGCGCAGCCATGCATCACTGCCGCTGCCAACAAATACTTCCTGCCGGAGCGCGTTATCTCCGCCGTCAATTCCCGTCCGGGTGCAGCAGGTGGCACCGACGTTGACCTCAAGGTTGATCTGCGCACTGCTGTTTGTCAGGTGACCGCGAAAGGTGGCGTGCGTGCCGTTATCGATACGTCGCCGAAGAGCGCCGATCAGGTTGCAGCCGAAGCCGCTGCTGCCAAGGCCGACGCAGCAGCTGCTGCTCAGCCGAAGAAGGCCAAGGCGAAGAAGAACTGATTCAACAAACAAAGCTAACATATGAAAAAGGCAGGGATTTCCCTGCCTTTTTGTTTTTCATTTCTCCGGTTTTTCGCCGTACCAACGCGGCGTATAAACCCATTCCCAGCCATCGGACTTTGTAAATACTTGCGTGTGGGACGAGCCCACAATCACGACAGTTCGCATGTCGACATCATCCGGCGTCAACGCACCGAGCATGGTTGTCCGTGTCGTCTCTGCCGGTCTGCCTATGTCGCGGCCAAGAACGACGGGCGTTTCGGGGGACCGATACTGGCGCAGAATTTCCAGTGCACGACCAAGCTGATGCGGACGTGCCTTGGAGATGGGATTATAGAATGCCATGGCGAAATCGGCCTCAGCAGCGAGCGCAAGGCGCTTTTCGATGATTTCCCAAGGCTTCAGATTGTCCGAGAGCGAGATTATGCAAAAATCATGCCCCAGCGGTGCTCCAATACGCGACGCGGCGGCCATTGCAGCAGAAATACCGGGCTGGATGACAAGCTCAACGCCATGCCATGCGGTATTATCCGTTTCGTGAAGCGCCTCGACGACTGCCGCAGCCATGGCAAAGACACCGGGGTCGCCGGAAGAAACCATGGCGACATGGCGCCCCGAGGCCGCGAGTTCGAATGCGTGGCGCGCGCGCCGCATTTCTTCCCGATTATCGGTCATGTGAACGGTTTGATCGGCACGAAAGGGACGAAGGTTTTCTTCGGCCATTCGCACATAGGTCTCATAGCCCAGAATATCTTCCGCCTGTTCCAGTTCGCGCTGGACTGCAGAGGTTATCAGTTCGCGCGATCCAGGCCCAAGGCCGACAACGACCAGCTTGCCGCGTTTTCGACCGACAAACAAAACGTCTGCCGGTGTAGGGGCAATGGCGATGGCAAACCCATTGCGCTCTATCAGTTCGACCGGCTGTTCCACGCAGCGAAGGACGATTTCACGCGCATCCGCTGCATCTGCCACATAACGCAGCGGAATATCGAGACTGGCCGCCGCCTGATGAAGTACGGGAGAGGCACAATCTTTCTCATGGGCGAGAAGCAATGCCAGAGACGGCCGGGCTATCCCGGCTTCGACAAGTGCGTTCTCAATATCCTTCCCGACGCTATCGCTGATCGTATCGACAGCAATGGCGACAGCGCGCGGATGGTAGGTCAGTTCGTTCGAGCGCGTTGGACGGATGTGCGGGCTTATGCTGATCGTCAGAGTGCCATCGTCGGCGAAAGGCAGTTTGGAATTTGCAAGCCAGCGTGATGTTCCGTCAAGCCGCACCTTCTGTCCCGCAAGCAGGTTCGACGTGAAATTTTTCGCGTCGTCGGGATTGGCAAGGGTCAGTTCGGCAGGCGGGTGCAGCAGATTGATACCGAATCGCAGTTCTCCTGACGTGGTTATGGCAGGCGCGACTTTCAGCGCTGCTGCGATCTGCCGGGCCATGTCATTGACACCGGAGAGCCCGCCCAGAAGCGGGACAACCGCGCTTCCATCTTCGGCTATGGCCAGAACCGGCGGTTCTATGCGCTTGTTCTGAAGAAGTGGTGCCAGCGCCCGGATGACGATACCGGCTGCGCAAAGCGCAATGATGGGGCGGCCTTCCTCATAAAGCGATCTGACCGCATCGCCGAAATGGACGAAAGTGTTGTCCAGTGATGCAACACGGTTCTGGAGGCCGCGTATTTCGGCATCTTCGAGTGCCGCTGCGATCCGCTGTGCGGCAGGAACTGCGGCTTCTCCGAGAACCAGAATCGCGGGAATCATGCGCCGTTCCATTTTTGCCCCGGAACCAGAATGATCGAGAAATAGGGGCAGTCGCCGCCATCGACGTCAGCGAGTGGCACAATGCGCTGATTGGACATGGTGGCGCGCTCGACATAGAGCGCCCGGTCCATCAGGCCGAGATCGACCAGCACGGCGCGAACCTTGTCGAGGTTCTTGCCGAGCTTCATGATAGCCGCCGCACCCGTATCCGCGAGCCGCCGCTTCAGTTCGTCCGCGCTCATGACGCCGGAGAGAACGGACAATGTCTGATTGCGATAGACCAGTGGCGCGCCCAGCACGGCAGAAGCGCCAAGGACGGAACAGACGCCGGGCACGACTTCCGTTTCATACTGGTCTGCAAGCCGGTCGTGAATATACATGAACGAGCCATAGAAAAACGGATCACCCTCCGCGATCACGGCGACATCCTGACCGCGATCGAGATGGCTTGCTATGGTGTTCGTTATCTCGCCATAGAAATCACGGACGATCTGCTCGTAATCCATATGTGCGGGGAGTTTTTCCGTCGTCACCGGATAGATGAGCGGTACCAGAATCTGTTCCGGCGAAAGATAGTCCTCAATGATTGCAAGGGCGTTGCCCTTCTTGCCCTTGGCGGCGTGATAGGCCACGACCGGCGCGTTTTTGAGAAGGCGGAGCGCCTTCAGCGTTATCAGTTCCGGGTCGCCGGGGCCGACACCGAGGCCAAACAGTCTGCCTTTTGCCGCCATTATTCGCGCTCCGAGGCGAGCGCATTGACCGCCGCTGCCGTCATGGCGCTGCCGCCGCGTCTTCCGCGCACGATCACATAAGGCACACCGTGACTGTTGGCGGCAAGCTCGTCCTTGGATTCTGCCGCGCCGACAAAGCCGACCGGCATGCCGATGATGAGGGCCGGTTTTGGCGCACCGGCATCCAACAGTTCGAGCAGGCGAAAGAGGGCGGTCGGTGCGTTGCCGATTGCAACCACGCTGTTGCCGAGATGCGGCAGCCAGAGGTCGAGCGCTGCGGCAGAGCGGGTATTGCCGATCTTTGCCGCAAGCCCTGGAACCGATGGATCGCCAAGCGTGCAGATCACCTCATTATTGGCGGGCAGGCGCGAACGGGTAATGCCTTCGGCCACCATGCGCGCATCGCAGAGAATGGGCGCGCCTGCCAGCAGGGCATCGCGTCCGGCCTTGCCTGCACCTTCCGAGAAGGCGAGGTCATTGACCACATCCACCATGCCGCAGGCGTGAATGACACGGACTGCAAGCTTTTCCAGATCGGCTGATATCCGGCTTAGATCGGCCTCGGCGCGGATGATGGCGAAAGACCGGTCGTAAATGGCCTGCCCGTCGCGGATATAGTCTGTCATAGGGACCACTCTAATCAGTGTCGGGCGTTCAGAAGGCGCGCCGCTTCGTCAATGGTGATATCTGTCGCCAATAGCTGCCCGAAACGCGATGGTCCAGTCCTGTCTTGTGCATAAAGATCATAGCGGCCTGCCGAGCGGGCCAGAAGCGTATGGGGGAGGGGTGCGAGCGCCGCGCATGATTTGGCGCATCCGGTCAGGTGAACGGCGGTTGTTCCATGCGCCAAATGTGTGGCAAGTTCCTTGCCATCCGTCTGTGTGTCGGCGAGCGCGGATGCGCAGCCATCCGACCCCGAACAGGCGCGAAGCCGCGCATGTGGGGCTTCGGCTGTCGTTTTGAGGTCAAGCAAACGAAATTTCTCGGATACTTCACGAATCTGGGTTTCGTCTACATAAGGCAGGACAACACCTTGCCACGGCGTAAGGCGCAGTTCACGCTTTCCGCTTTCGGTGAGGTCTGCCAGACCTGCGAGTTGCTGCGGTGTCAGCCGTCCCACGAGCGGCATGGCGCCAACATAAAATGAACCGTCAGATTGCTGGCTGTTGCCGAGATGCGAGAATGGCACCGGTGTCTTGCGCTTCCAGCCGGTTGCCGAATGGATGGGAAATGACAACTCCCGGCCCAGTTCCGCCAGAAACTTTGGTGGAGGGGTGGCCTCGAATAGATGCTTCATCCGTGCAAAACTGCCTTGGCGTAAAAAATGGTGGAGTAACGCTTCGATGAAGGGCAGGGCGTGTTGCGCATCCAAAGCCCCCAGCGCTTCCCTGTCTGGAGACGAAGCAAGGCCAAAAGCAAAGGTCTTGCCGTCTATTGCCGAAAGCCAGATGTCGCCGGGATGAGAAATCATTGCGCAGTCTTCGCCGCCGTCGATCTGGAACGAGAATTTGGGCGACAAGACATGGAAAGCCTCATTCGACTGCACCATGGCGAGCAGGGATGATGCCAGTTCGGTAACGTCACATATCTGGCCCCGGTCAATGCCAGCGGTGGGGCTGACCATCACATTGCGAATATCGTCCGCGCCGGGCGTGTCCGCGCCGAGGCCAGCCTCGTGAAGCGCTGCCACCGCATGACCCCAATGTTCGGGCGCAATGCCGCGCAACTGGATATTGGAGCGAATCGATAGCTCGATCGCACCGGCTCCGAAACGTTCGGCTATCGCCGCCACCGCCCGCGCCTGATCGGCGGAAACGCGGCCGAGCCCCAGTTTGATACGGGTAATGGCCCCATCTTTGGCCATAACCATGCGCGAGAGGCCGGGGCAGGCATTGCGCCGGTCGGGTTTTGTTGCTTCGGTCGGGCTGTTTTGCTGGCTCAACATAGTGGCCTTATACGCCTTGCCGCTTGCACTTGCTACTGCCCCGCCATACGAACAGGGAAAAGGAGCAGCGCGCATGGCACACTGGCTGACGGTGATCGGGATCGGCGAAGACGGGTTGAAGGGACTCGGGAAAACCGCGCTTGCGGCACTCGCTTCAGCCAAGGTCATTTTCGGCGGCAGGCGGCATCTGGATTTCCTGGGCGGCGATATCAAGGCCGAGCGCGTGTGCTGGCCGTCGCCATTCGACGAAGCTTTCGCGATGATCGAGGCGCATCGCGGCCAGCCGGTCGTCGTGCTGGCAAGCGGCGATCCGATGTTCTTCGGCGTCGGGGCATCGCTCTCCCGCCATTTTGCACCGGAGGAAATGCGCGTTCTGCCCCATCCCTCTGCTTTTTCATTGGCTGCGGCGCGGATGGGCTGGTCGCTTCAGGAGGTGCGAACGGTCAGTGTTCATGGCCGTCCGTTTGAATTGCTGCTCCCGCATATTCTGCCGGGGGAGAGAATTCTCGTGCTCAGCAATGATGGTTCAACGCCGGCAAAGGCGGCGGCAATGCTCAAGGAGAAGGGATTTGGCCAAAGCCGGATGACCGTGCTTGAGCACATGGGCGGTTCGAAGGAACGCCGGATAGAGGATAGAGCGGAAAACTGGCCGCATGAGCGATGTGCCGATCTGCATGTTCTGGCGATTGAATGCATGGCCTCGCAGGCGGCTTATGTATTTTCTCCCGTCGCCGGTCTGCCCGATGAAGCTTTTGAGAATGACGGACAGCTGACCAAGCGCGACGTTCGTGCTGTTACTCTGTCGCGATTGCAGCCATTGCCGCGGCAATTGCTGTGGGATGTCGGCGCCGGTTGCGGATCGATCGGCATTGAGTGGATGCGCGTTCATCCTTCATGTCGTGCGATTGCCATCGAAGCGAATGAACAGCGGCAAGTGATGATTGAGCGAAATCGCGCGGCTTTGGGTGTCCCCGGATTGCAGCTGGTTAGGGGCGAAGCACCGTTAGCGCTGGAAGGGCTGGAGGCGCCGGACGCGATTTTCATCGGCGGCGGCGTAACGGATGAAGGCGTGCTGCAAGCCTGCTGGGATGCCTTGAAGCCGGGCGGCAGGCTTGTCGTCAATGCGGTGACCCTGCAAAGCGAGATGCTGCTTTTCAACTGGCGTGAGACGTTCGGCGGAGAATTGACGCGCCTTGGCGTTGCGCAGGCTGGCGCACTCGGCTCTTTCGATGTCTGGCGGCAGGCGCTGCCCGTCACAATTTATTGCGGGTTTAAATTATTGCGGGTTTAAAGCTAAAAGATGACTTGAACAGTCATGTTATATTCGGGTAAGGCTGAGGAAACTGTTTCCCAAAGGAGGACGGGCATGTCCGAACTCAACGCCAATACCCGCTTTGCACTGACGAACGCCGGTCATGTGGTCAATCAGCTTCTCGATCATTTTGTCGAACATGCTGATGTGCATCGTCAGGGCAGCACGGCCAAGCTGGTATTGAGCTTCGGTAAGGCTGATGTGCAATGGGATGATGAAACGGTTAGCGTCGACGTCACGAGCGAGGACGAAACCGGTCTTGCCTATATGAAATATTCCATCGCCGAACATGTGCTGGAATTTCTCGACAAGGGCAGCGCCAAGCCGAAGATTATCTGGGAAGGTGACGGGGCCGCCGGACTGCCTCTGCCCTATTTCCGTGAGATGCGGGTTGTCGCGGTGTCGAATGTAACGCCGCATATGCGCCGTGTTCGCCTGAAAGGCGAAAACCTGTTCCGTTTCTCGCAGTTGGGCCTTCATATCCGCCTGCTGTTTCCGCCGGAAGGTCTTGCGAAGCCGCAATGGCCCACAACCGGCGAAGATGGCCGCCCCGTCTGGCCGGATGGCGAAGTCAAGCTTGCCACACGTGTCTATACGATCCGCAACATCGACCCCGCAGCCGGATGGGTGGATATTGATATGGTCGTTCATGGCGATGATTGCGATGCGCCGGGTTCGGGCTGGGCTGTCGGCGCCAAGCCGGGCGATATCGTCGGGATGACCGGTCCGGGCGGCGGCGATGCAGGCGATGCGAAGTGGTATCTGCTGGCGGGCGATGAAACCGCGCTGCCCGCCATCGGGCGCATTCTGGAACGGTTGCCTGAAGGCGCCAAGGCAGTCGTACGCGTCGAGATCGGCAGTGCCTCGGAAGAGCAGGAACTAGTCTCGCGAGCCGACGTTGATCTGCAGTGGCTGAACCGCAACGGCGCGGAAGCCGGAACGACGACATTGTTGCAGGATGCGGTGTGCGCAGTCGAACTACCGGAAGACGAGGATGACATTTACGTCTGGGTCGGTTGCGAGTTCAAAGCGTTCCGGTCGATCCGCACCTATATGCGCAAGGAACGCAATGTTCCGAAGGACCGCCAGCTTATTGTCGCCTATTGGCGGCGCGGGCAGGATGGCGACACACCGCGCAAGGCATCCGACGATTGATGCAATGAAAAAGGGACCGGAAGGTCCCCTTTTTGTTTACCTGCGGAAGCCTTCGCTCGCCCGCATCAGGTTCTTCGTATAGTCGGCATGGATATTGCCGCTGACAAGATCGTTTGCTTGTAACTGCTCGACGACCTCTCCATTGCGCATGACAGCAAGCCGGTCGCACATATGGGTCACAACGCCAAGATCGTGGCTGACCATGACGAAGGTCAGGTTGCGGTCACGGCGAACCTGTTCCAGCAGATTCAGCACTTCCGCCTGAACTGATGCGTCGAGCGCCGAGGTCGGTTCGTCGAGCAGCAGAATGCTGGGTTCCACGATCAATGCGCGGGCAATGGCGATACGCTGGCGCTGGCCGCCCGAAAGCTGGTGGGGATAGCGGAAGCGGAAGCCGGAGCCGAGGCCGACTTCATCGAGCGCCTTCACGATGCGCTGTTCCGTGTCGCCGACGCCATGGATGGCAAGCGGCTCCAGCAACAGCCGATCCACGGTCTGCCGGGGATGCAGCGAGCCGTAAGGGTCCTGAAACACCATCTGGACATTGCGATAGAATGCCTTGTCGCGCGGTGTCTTCAGCAATTGCCCGTCGATGCGGATTTCGCCGTCTTCAACGGGTGCCAGTCCTGCAACAGCGCGCAGGAGGGTCGACTTACCGGAGCCCGATTCACCCACGAGGCCGTAGGATTCACCACGGGCTACGTCGATGCTCACCGATTTCAGCGCATGGAAATGGTCGAAATAGACGTCGATATTGTCGACGCTCAGTGCAGATGCGGTACTCATAATTTCCATGCCTCCTCACGCTGCAAGGTTGGCAGGGGATGACGATCAGCTCCGATTTTCGGCATGCAGTTCAGCAATCCTTGCGTATAAGGATGTTTCGCATTGGTGAGGTCCTTCGCCGCGATTTCCTCCACGATTTTACCCGCATACATCACGATGACGCGGTCGCAGAATGAGGAAACGAGGCGCAGGTCATGGCTGACGAAAATCAGCCCCATGCCGCGTTCGGCAACCAGCTCGTCCAGAATGCCGAGTACTTCGAGCTGAACGGTCACGTCGAGGGCCGAGGTCGGTTCGTCGGCAATCAGCAATTCCGGTTCGGCCACCAGCATCATGGCGATCATGACGCGCTGGCCCATGCCGCCCGAAACTTCGTGCGGATAGAGTTTCATCACCCGTTCTGCATCGCGAATCTGCACGGCCTCTAGCATGGCGATGGAGCGCTTGCGGATTTCATCGCTGCTGAATTTGCCGTGGGCCTTAAGTGTCTCGGCGATCTGCTTGCCGATGGTCATGACAGGGTTGAGCGAATATTTCGGGTCCTGCAACACCATGGCAATGCGGCCACCGCGCAGGGCGCGCCGTTCCCGCGCCGAGGCGTTCAGAAGATCAATGCCGTCAAACTCGAGTTTCTTGGCAGTGATCTGTGCATGCAGTGGTGTGAGACCCATGATGGCGCGGCCGGTCTGTGATTTACCGGAACCGGATTCGCCGACGATGCCGAGGCGCTCGCGGCCCAGCTCGAAGCTGACGCCGCGCACGGCCTCGATTGCGCCTGTGCGGGTCGGGAAGGTGACGCGCAGGTCTTCAACGGTCAGAAGAGGCTTCATTGGTTGTTACCCCGCGGATCGAGCGCATCGCGCAGGCCATCGCCCAGCAGATTGAAGCCGAGGCTGACGATCAGGATCGCGATGCCTGGCATGGCGGCAACCCACCACTGGTCGAGAATGAAGCGGCGACCGGATGCGATCATCGCACCCCATTCAGGCAATGGCGGTTGGGCGCCAAGGCCGAGAAAGCCTAGACCCGCAGCCGTCAGGATGATGCCTGCCATGTCGAGCGTCACACGCACGATCAGCGAAGATGTGCAGAGCGGCATGATATGGCGCACGACGATGCGGATCGGCGAAGCGCCCATCAGGCGAACGGCGGAGATATAATCCGAGTTGCGCACCGTGAGCGTTTCCGCGCGAGCAATACGCGCATAGGGTGGCCATGAGGTGATCGCGATGGCAATGATGGCATTTTCGATGCCCGGTCCGAGAGCGGCAACAAAGGCGAGCGCCAGAATGAGCTTCGGGAAGGCGAGGAAGATATCGGTAATGCGCATCAGCACGGCATCGACCCAGCCACCAGCATAACCGGCGACAGTACCGACCAGAAGGCCGATCGGTGCGGCGATGATGGCAACCAGCAGCACTACATAGAGGGTGAGGCGCGAGCCATAGATCAGGCGCGAGAGAATATCACGGCCCTGATCGTCAGTGCCGAGCAGATAGCCAGGCGTTCCCGGCGGCAGAAGTCGTGCATTGGCGAGATCACCAGCAACCGGCGAGTGCGGTGCCAGCACATCGGCCAGTGCAGCAACGACGAGCAGGCCGATGATGATGAGGAGGCCAAGCACGGCCAGTTTGTTGGCGGTGAACCGCCGCCAGACCATATAGGCCCGACCGAGGCGGGCCTGCGTGCGCGACTGCGGACGTTCGGTCAGCAGCCATTCGCGCCATGAGAGGTTGGAACTATTTGTCATTTGGCTCATCGTGCGCGCGTCCTTGGATCGAGAAGCCGATAGAGAAGATCGGACACGAGGTTGAGCGCGATAAAGACCGACCCGATGACGATGGTGCCACCGAGAACGGCATTCATATCAGCGTTTTGGAGTGAATTGGTGATGTAGAGTCCGAGGCCAGGCCAGGAGAAGATGGTTTCGGTCAGTACCGAACCTTCCAGAAGTCCGGCATAGGAAAGCGCAATCACGGTTACGAGCGGGACTGCGGCATTGCGCAGCGCGTGACCCCAGATGATGCGGGTTTCCGAAATGCCTTTGGCACGAGCGGCAACGATATATTCCTGTTCCAGCTCATTGAGCATGAAGGAACGCGTCATGCGGCTGATATAGGCCAAAGAGAAGTAACCGAGCAAAGCTGACGGCAGGATGAGATGGGAGATAATGTCCCTGAGCGCCGGCCAGTCGCGCTGGAGAATTGCGTCGATCAGATAGAAGCCGGTGATTGGCGTGAACGTATATTCGAATGTGATGTCGATGCGTCCGGGACCGGAGGTCCAGCCGAGCCGCGCATAGAAAATCAGAAGCGCAAGCATGCCGAGCCAGAAGATCGGCACTGAATAGCCGACAAGGCCGATCACGCGCACAATCTGGTCGACGAGGCTGCCGCGCTTCACCGCGGCGAGAACTCCAAGCGGAATGCCGAATAAAGCGCCGATGATGGTGCCTACGGTGGCGAGTTCCATCGTTGCCGGGAAGACGCGGCGGATGTCCGTCATGACCGCATTGGTGGTGAGCACCGAAGTGCCGAAATCGCCTTGCAGCACGCCTTTCACGTAAAGATAGAACTGCTGATAATAGGGCAGGTTGAAGCCCATTTCTTCCCGCACACGCGCTACGACATGCGCAGGAGCGCGGTCGCCAACGATGGCAAGCACAGGGTCGATCGGTACCACGCGACCGATAAAGAAAGTGACGGCCAGAAGGCCCAGATAGGTCGTTATGACGATAACCAGAAAACTGGCTAACGACGCGGCAAGGACTGTTGAACGTCGCGGCGCTCGCCTTACCTTTTTGGTGGTTCCAGTGTTACTCAATGTTTTGACCGCTTCCGATAAATGAGAGCGTTTCAGAACAGGTTCCGGTCTGAAGCTTCAGTCATCTTTGCTTGAAAAGCTCTAGAACGGTTTGATGAGCCGTTCCATTTTCTGTTGCTACGCATTTCTGGAAGCGAAACCGGTTCGCTGGAAATGCTTTGAAGCGGCTTTCCTTTTTGATTCAGAAAACCGCTCCATCCTCTTGTTTTAAAGCCGATTCAACGCATGAAAAGCTTTCATGCGCCGAGGCGCGGTCGACTATTCCTTGCTGACAGGCGCCAGGAAGTTGGAATCGAACGTTGGGCCGAGCTTGTAGCCCTTCACGTTGCTGCCAATGCCGGCAACTTCAACCTGCTGGAACAACATGACGAACGGGCTCTGATCGAGAGCTTCCTGCTGAAGCTTCTTGTATTCCTCGGCACGCTTGTCGTTGTCGCGTTCCAGAAGTGCAGCCTGCGTCTGTTTGGTCAGCTCAGGAATATCCCAGGCGTTGCGCCAGGCAAGCGTCTTGACAGATGCGTCATCGCTGTTGTCCGGATTGCTCGTGAAGGCTTCGGCGTTGGAATTCGGATCCCAATAATCCATGCCCCACTGTCCGATATACATATCGTGGTTACGGGCACGATACTTGGTCAGCGTCTGCTTGCCGTCGCCGGGGATGATTTCGATCTTCACGCCAGCCTGAGCAGCGGTCTGCTGGAAGGATTCGGCAATGCCGGTGACCGGCTGTCCGTTACGAACGTCGAACGTGACCGAGAGACCGTCCTTCAAGCCCGCCTTGGCGAGAAGTTCCTTCGCCTTGGCTACGTCGAGCTTGTACGGCGCAGCATCGAGCGCACCAAGAACGCCCTTGGCCTGATAGGTCTGGCGGATTTCACCAATGCCCTTGATGAGGGTCGAACCGATTGCATCGTAATCGACCAGATATTTGAACGCTTCGCGAACTTCCGGCTTGGCCAGGTTCTCGTTCTTCTGATTGAGGCTGATGTAATAGACCGTGCCCTTGGCGGCGCTGGCGGTGGTCAGCTTGTCGTTCTTCAGAACGGCCTCATAGTCGCCCGGCTCCAGATTGCGGGCCACATCGACGTCGCCGGACTCAAGCATCAGGCGCTGCGTTGCGCTTTCCTTGACGTGACGATAGAAGACGCGCTTGAGCTTGGCCTTCTCGCCATAGAAATTGTCGTTGCGTTCCAGGATGACGACTTCATTGGCGCGCCATTCGCGGATCGTGAACGGCCCCGAGCCCGCCGACTTGGTTTTCAGCCATGCATTGGCATAGTCGGTGTCGTATTTGTAATCATCTGTCGGCGTAACCTTCTCGGCATGTTCTTCGAGAAGCTTCTTGTCGACGATAGCAGCGACCGTAGCGGTCAGGCAGTTCAGCACGAAGCTCGGTGCATACGGCTTGTCGACGGTGAAGACGAAGGTTTCGTCGTCCACGGCTTTTGCCTTTTCGTTGACGTTGTCCTTGGTCAGGCCAAACTGCGTCAGGATGAAAGCCGGGCTCTTGTCGAGACGCACGGCGCGCTCAAAAGAATAAGCCACATCGGCAGAGGTAATCGGGTTGCCGGAAGCGAACTTGATGTCCTTCTTCAGCTTGAACGTATAGGTGAGGCCGTCGTCGGAAACGGTCCAGCTTTCAGCAACACCCGGTACGACTTTAGACGTGTCGTTGATGTCGAGACGAACGAGCATGTCATAGGCGTTACCAATGAATTCGGCCGGGCTCAGTTCGAAGGATTCTGCCGGGTCCAGCGTGATGGTGTCATCGATGGCCCATGCTTGAACCAGCGTGTCGGCAGGCGTTGCCGACCAGGCCGGATTTGCGGCCAGCACGGCGGCAAGTGCTGCACCGGCGGCCAGAATACGAAAACGTCCGAAATGCATCATGTTTGAGTTCCCTTTCTGTATTCTTGTTGGGATTTTGTTGGATTGTATCTGTATGTCAGGCTTCGTGCCATGCCTGTTTCAGGACTCTGATCCAGTTGCCCCGGCAAAGCTTTGCCAATTCCTCATCGTTATATCCGGCCTTTTGCAAGGCCATCACAAGGTTCTGGGTTCCGGCAGCATCGCCGATTTCGGCTGGAATTGTTGCGCCGTCATAATCCGAACCAAGGGACACGCAGTCGATGCCCATGCGTTCAACCATGTAATCCACATGGCGAACCACATCGGTAAGCGGCGTGTTGGCGTCTTCCTTGCCGTCCGCGCGCAGCATCGTTGTGGCGTAGTTCAGTCCGGCAAGGCCCTTGCTCTCGCGGATCGCATCGAGCTGACGGTCGGTCAGGTTGCGGGCGACTGGGGTGAGGGCGTGCGCATTGGAATGGCTGGCGACCAGCGGCTGATCGCTTAGTTCGGCCACATCCCAGAAACCCTTTTCGGTGATATGCGCCAGATCGATCAGAATGCCCTTGGCGTTGCATGCCTTGACCAGACGCTTGCCCGCATCGGTCAGGCCGGGACCTGTATCGGGGCTCATCGGATAGGCGAATGGCACGCCATGGGCGAAAATATTGTTTCGGCTCCAGACGGGCCCAAGCGAACGCAGGCCGGCAGCATAAAAGACTTCAAGTGCTGCCAGATCGGCATCGATGGCTTCGCAGCCTTCCATATGGAGCACGGCGGCGAATGTGTCGCTGTTCAGCGTTTCGTCGAGTTCACGACCGTTGCGGCAGAGCTTCCAGCCGCCCGCAGCTTCCAGCCTCAGCGCAATGGCTGCCATTTCGAGAGCGATGTCGAGGGAGGGACTGCGTTCCAGCGGCGCTGAAAGTGGTGTTTCGTAGTGGCCGTTGGTATCAGGCTTGCCCAGTTCTATATGCTCGCCCGAAGGTATGTAGATGGCGCATATACCACCGGCGAGACCGCCTTTGCGTGAGCGGGGCAGATCGATATGGCCGATATCCGTCCCGACGGTAAATTCCTTGATCGGGTCTTCGCCCTTGCGGGCATTTTCCCAAAGCCGCAGAAGGACATCGTTATGTCCGTCAAAAACGCGCTGCATTCTTTCATTCCTGACTGCATGGTCTGCGACAGCAGATCCACATATCCAAGTGTTCAGGCGCAAGGAAACAACACGGCAAGGTAAGATAACCTCCCGATATGGTGGTTGAGCTTTTCGCTCTTATTGTTCCCCGCACTTCCACTCCCAATTTATAATCGTTTAGTGCCTGTCGGAGTCAAGCCATCGAATGACGTAGTCAGACTGCGAAATGAAGATAAATTTATGCAAAACGAAAGGGCTGCGCTCTAAAACGCAGCCCTTTGTGCAAAAGCAGAATTGCTTGATGCGAAAAGAGAATAAACTTCGCACCCGCCGTAACGACTAGAATTTGTAGTTCAAACCAGCCTTGATCGAATGGTTCTTCAGATTGTTGCGCTGTTCAACGCCGTTGACGCGGGACTTCACGTCGCTGAAGCGCTGGAAGTCATACTCAGCCTTGACGGAAAGCGGGCCGGTCAGCGCCTGTTCTACACCGGCACCGATCATTGCGCCGCCTTCCCAGCCTGGAGCCGAGGTGGTGTTGTCCTTGGCCTTGAAGCGGGTCACGCCATAACCGGCAGTGCCGTAAACGAGCGTTTTGTCGAAAGCGTAGCCGACCTTGCCCTTGGCATTGCCGTTCCATGATTGCTGAAGGCTGCCACCGTTTCCGATGCGATGTTCGGCTTCGGCAAAGTTGCCCTCAAGTTCTGCGCCGAATACGACATTGCCGCTCTGCATGTTCTTGCCGACGACAATGCCGCCCAGAGCACCGGTACGGTTGGTGAAGGGGCCAGGGACCTTGGACGACGAAGCGCCGATCTGTGCGCCGATATAATTGCCGGACCAGTCATGCGGGCCGCTGGCAACCGGATCGTTATAGGAATAGTCCGTTGCTCCCATCATGTCGGCTGCGAAAGCCGACCCTGCAAAAGCGACGATTGCGGCGCCAAGCGCCACTGCGGTGATAGAACGCTTCAACATTTTTACTCCGATTTTCCCGTCTGGAAACGCTGGCGGGAAACATGACTGAATTCATTGGGACGCGTTTCGATCTGATTGGCTCAGATCGGCGCTCCAATCATTTGCATTTACGCGCACCTTTTCCGAAAACCGTTTCAAACTTTTCGGGGTGCGCTCTGAAACCATCGAAAAGCCGTGCCTTCGAACTGGGTTTCGTCTCACCTCTGATTGTGTCTAAATTTAAGAAAATTCGAGCGATTTCCATGCATTGCGCAACCATTCTTCGCGCTATGCTTAACAAACCGTAACAATAGAATTTTCAAAGGGCAGCTAGATCAATCCCAGTCCGCGGAAGCTGGTATGGCCGTGTTTTCCGACAATGACATGGTCGTGTACCGTGATGTTGAGTGCCTTGGCAGCATTGACGAGCTGCTTGGTCATGTCGATATCGGCGCGTGATGGCGTCGGGTCGCCGGAAGGATGGTTGTGGACCAGAATAATGGCGGTGGCCGAGAGCTCCAGAGCTCGTTTGACGACCTCACGCGGGTAAACAGGTGTGTGGTCCACCGTGCCTGTCTGCTGGACTTCATCAGCAATCAGCTTGTTCTTCTTGTCGAGAAACAGGATGCGGAACTGTTCGCGGGTCTCGTAAGCCATGGCGGTGGTGCAATATTCAATCACCTTAGTCCAGGAACCAAGTACTTCGCGCTCCATGACAGTGCTACGGGCACTTCGCTTGGCGACGGCTTCCACAAGCTTGAGTTCATGCGCAACGGTGGGGCCTGCACCGGGAATTTCTGCGATCAGTTTTTCGGGGGCG
This sequence comes from Brucella oryzae, assembly GCF_041929965.1. Taxonomy (NCBI): domain Bacteria; kingdom Pseudomonadati; phylum Pseudomonadota; class Alphaproteobacteria; order Hyphomicrobiales; family Brucellaceae; genus Brucella; species Brucella oryzae. The sequence goes on from NZ_JBHEEO010000006.1 coordinate 248,146, forward strand.
GCCAGTACTTCGGCAATCGAGCCGAACCGCATCAGCAGAGCCTTGGCAAGCGGCTTTGTGTCGGCGCGGCGAATGGCGCGAAACAACAGCATCTCGAGCAATTCATAATCCGCCAGCGCGTCGGGAGCCTCTCGGAAGCGCTGTTTGAGACGATCGCGATGCCCGGAATAATGCGGCTTGTCGATCTTCGGCGTCAGTTGGAGCGTATCGCTGAAGCCGGGCAACTCGGTGCTACCCGGCTCATTCTTGCTTTTTGCCATCCTGTTTAAACCCCCGCAAAAACAGACCAGACAATTATCGAGATAATATCACTACACCATTATCTCATGGAAGGCGGTCCGAAGACATTGGCTGGGGAGAGAGTAAATATCTCACAGCCGTCTTTCGTGACGCCGACCGTATGCTCATATTGCGCTGTCAGCGAACGATCTCTGGTGACCGCCGTCCAGCCATCAGCAAGGACCTTCACATGCGGCTTGCCGAGATTGATCATGGGCTCGATCGTGAAGATCATGCCTTCCTTGATTTCTACACCCTCATTCGGCGTGCCGTAATGCAGGATATTCGGGGCGTCATGGAACAGCTGCCCGACACCGTGGCCGCAGAAATCACGCACGACAGAGCAGCGTTCGCCTTCGGCATAGGACTGGATCGCAGCGCCGATGGCGCCAGTCTTCACACCAGGTTTGACGGCTGCAATCCCGCGCAGCAGGCTTTCATAGGTGACTTCAAGCAACCGCTCGGCGGCGCGCTTGATTCCGCCCACTGCATACATACGGCTTGAATCGCCGTGCCAGCCATCGAGGAGATAGGTCACGTCGATATTGACGATATCGCCCTCACGCAGCGGCTTCTCGTTCGGAATGCCATGGCAGACGACGTGATTGATCGACGTGCAGGTTGATTTCGTATAGCCGCGGTAATTCAGCGTTGCCGGAAATGCGCCCTGATCCATGCCGAACTCGAACACGAAACGGTCGATTTCATTGGTCGTCACGCCCGGCTTGACGATATCGTTGAGGGCATCAAGACAGCGTGCCGTCAGATTGCAAACTGTGCGCATACCCTCGAAAGCCTCGGGGCCATAGAGCCTGATCTGGCCCGTATACTTCATGGGTGCACTTGTCGCTTCGATATAGGTTACCATCACTCGATCCGTCTTAGTCTACTCAATCGGCACCACTTCAGTGGCGTCAATGCTATTATCCGTTATGTGGCACCGAACAGCCCAAGCCTCAACCCCGTTTGCACGCGCACGTTCAAAAGCGCGTGCGTAAGTGGGATCAAGATCGCCGGAAATGCTGAATCTGCTGCAATCGTTTCGCTGGATAATAAACAACATCACCCCCCGATGACCAGCGGCAACCACGTCGACGAGTTCATCAAGATGTTTTGCGCCGCGCGCTGTCACTGTATCGGGAAATTCTGCCAATCCAAGTGTACGGATGAAATGCACATTCTTGACCTCGACATAAGCTCGCTGACGGGGGCCGTCATCCAGCAAAAGATCGATGCGCGAGTTTCTTCCATATTTCTGCTCGCGCTTGAGGCTGGCATATCCCGCGAGATCTGGAATGAGGCCCTTGAGGATTGCTTCTTCGGCGATCCGGTTCGGCAAGCCGGTGTTTACGCCGACCAGCGTGTTATCCGCTTCGACGATCTGCAGCGTATGGGCATATTTGCGGTGAGGGGCATCCGAAACACTCAGCCAAACGCGGGAACCCGGCGCAGTCAATCCGAGCATCGAACCGGTATTGGGTACAGAAGCTGTAATAAAGCGCCCATCGTCAAGCGTGACGTCGGCAAGAAATCTTTTGTAGCGGCGTTCCAGCCTGCCGGTAACCAAAGGTGTTTGAAAAATCATGCGCCGATTTAGATCTATTCGGCGAGTGGGCGAAAGAGTTTTCTGATTGCTTCGCGAAAATAGTCGGTAAACGAGAGCGATTGGCCTAAAACAGCGCCTTGATAACGTCGGCCAAACTCATATCCGCGCCGAGAACCATCGCTGCAGCAACGAGGCCAGCACCGAGAAAGGTGAGGGTGGTTCTTGTTTCGCTTGTCATTAGTCTTCCCCATCAAATCAGTCGTTCAAAGCTGGGAAGAATTTCGCGGGAGAATTTGCCCGGATTGTGATGCGATAATGGCTATTCCGGGCAATTTGCGGGCTTTTTACAGATAGGGTAAACGCGCTCGCTTTTGTTACTGTTTTACCCAGTTGAAGACGAGCTCCTCGCGAAAAGCGAAGCGTACGACGTGACTTGCCACCACCTCTTCGAGGCGGACGAGGTTTTCTTCTGAGGTTTCAACCGTTGTAGTCAGTTTTTCTGTATCGGCATCAAGAATCACGAGACGATTCTCGCCAAGATCGATAGTGCCGTGTTCCGGCGTGAATTCGACCGTGAATTTGTGCGCCCAATGTTTGCAAAGCTGCTGCAGGTAGCGGCTGGCATGGGCGGTGGGAACGAATGCTGTTGCTTTCGACATCACGCTGTCCTTTCGAAAAGGTTGCAGCCTGGCGCGTAGCAATATCCCGGCAATTCAGCCAGTAATATTTGCGTCAAATCTGGAGAAAGAAAAACCAGCAATGGTACGCCCAAGGGGAATCGAACCCCTGTCTGCGCCGTGAAAGGGCGCTGTCCTAACCGCTAGACGATGGGCGCCTGCTGGTGTGGGGCGCTTATAGTCAGGAAATTTCCGACATGCAAGCCCCTTTTTCACTTGTCTGTGAATAAGTTCAGACAGTATGCGACAGCGCTTTATAACGCGCTAACAAACTGAATTGTAAGGGAAAAATGAAAAACCAGCAATGGTACGCCCAAGGGGAATCGAACCCCTGTCTGCGCCGTGAAAGGGCGCTGTCCTAACCGCTAGA